>JAUWZF010000060.1 GCA_030615475.1 Dehalococcoidales bacterium
CAGGCCTTTCACGCAATCTACATCGACCGCGCCGCCAAGTAAAGACTCCGAGGTAAAGGCAATACGCAGTTTTCCGGGGTTTTCCCCGACTTCACTGAGGAAGGAGCGAGCGGGTGGTGCCGCGTAATAAGGAGCCCCGGTATCAGGGCCAGCCGTAGCGTCCAGCAGGGCGGCGCTATCACGCACGGAGCGGGTGATAGCGTGGTCGCCGGCAAAGCCGCGCCACATGTCGCCAAAATCAGGCCCGGCCGGATTACGCCCACGGGTCGGCTTGAGGCCGAAGACACCGCAGCAGGAAGCCGGAACGCGTATGGAACCGCCACCGTCACTGGCGTGGGCCACGGGGACTATGCGCGCGGCTACAGACGCTGCCGAACCGCCGCTGGAGCCGCCGGTGGTACGTGTCAGGTCCCAGGGGTTATTGGCGGGGCCGAATAATTCCGGCTCGGTCACAAACGCCAGACCAAACTCCGGTGTGTTGGTCTTGCCAATAACAATGATGCCAGCCGCCTTAAGTCGCTTTACCAGCTCACAATCGTGGTCCGGTACAAAATCTTTGAAGAACCGGCTGCCGCAGGTCAGAGGAACCCCCGCGTAGTACGTTACCAGGTCTTTCAGCAGGAAGGGAACGCCCTTGAAGGGGCCATCGGGCAGGTCTCCTTCGGCAGCCGTTCGAGCCTGTTCATACATCTTATGAATAACCGCATTGAGCTGCGGATTGAGTTTTTCGATACGGTTTATGGCCTCTCCGACCAGCTCAACAGGCTTGACCTGCTTCTTGCGGACAAGCTCGGACAGGCCGAGTCCGTCATATTTCTCATAGTCACTAAAACCTGTGGCCATAAACCTCCTCCTAACCCGATGGATATAATCGGCTGTAAATCTCAGATTTAATCCCAAGATTTCCGTTAAAGACGTTTATTAAAACGTTAAAGACGTTTTTTTAAAAAGAGGACAAAGAGCGGGGTTAACAATTTGGGACTTCAAACAAGTTTGAGTGTGAAACTATTTTATTCGGTAACCTTGTAAACGGTGTCGCCCCTTCGCACCCTGTCCGGGACCTTGATACCCACGGAATCGCCCTTCTTGGCCTGATTGACATTGGCATTGTTAATTTGCATCGAGGCAATGTCCATTTCGATATCCGTGGTATGTCCCTGGATGTGAATCTTGTCCCCCACTTTCAGCGTCCCGGTCATGTCAATTCCGGCGACTACCGGGTGGGCAAAGAAATCACTCACCTTGCCGACTGCTTTCTCAGTCATTTGATTTCCCTCCTCTTTGATGAATATCAGGTAAACTTACACTTCATATTCAGGATTATACCCCTCAATTTTCCATAAATCAACCTATTTATTTTTCCAGCCATTTTTGCCAGTTGGTAAATTACTTTTACCCCACCTCACCATCTTTGACATATTTCCCCTTAGAGACATATAATGAATCTAACCTGATTTATTAAGAGGGCAAAGACCTTGGCAAAGAAAGACGAACTGGAACCGGTAACCGACGATTCGGCACCAGGAATTGAGCGAATCGTGCAGCGGCTCGACATGCTGGACCAGCGTCTGGACAATGTCGACTCTATAGTATCAGCGGTCGCTGAAAGGGTAATGCGGCAGCCGATTACCCTCAACGTAACCTGCTCGAAGTGCGGCCAGAGGATAGAAATCGCCATTATAGGTACCGAAAAGCCAACCCGCTAATTACTTTATGTAAACTATACTTTGCCTTTTCGACCCGACATACCCTGGCGATCTATCTCTTTCACTTCCACAATCAAGGAAAACGAAAGTGCCCCAGCTTACAATAATCATCATCTATTTCGCGGTCATGCTTGCCATCGGGGTGGCCAGCCGTAAAAAGGCAGGGCAAGCGGATGACTTCTTCGTAGCCGGGAGAAAAGGCTCCTCGTTATTTATCGTCGGTTCCCTGCTGGCTACCATCATCGGCGGGTCGGCCACGTTGGGCATGGCCGGGCTGGGCTTTCAACGGGGCCTGACCGGGGCCTGGTGGATGCTGGTGGGGAGCGTCGGCTTGATATTCCTGGGGTTGTTTTTCGCCAGAAAAGTCAGGAAATTCGCTCTCTACACCCTCCCCGAGCTGATAGAGAAGCAGTACGACCGGCGCATGGCTTTCGCCTCCTCGGTGCTTATCGTCATCGCCTGGACAGGCGTGATTGCCGCCCAGATTATCGCCGCCGGCAAGATAATGGGCATCCGGGGGAGAGGAGCGCCGACCCTCTGGAGGGTGATTTTTTCCTTTGTTTTTATTGCTTACACCGTACTGGGCGGCCAGTATTCCGTCATCCGCACCGACTTTTTTCAGTCGGTGATAATCTTCGGGGGGATTTTTACAGGCCTGGGGCTGATCCTTTCACGGCTGGGGGGATGGGACGGACTGCAAAGCTCACTGTCACCGGATATGTTTTCCTTTCCCGTCAGCTCACAGTTCGGCGGGGCCGACCTTCTCTCCCTGCTCCTGGTGGTCGGATTGACCTATGTTGTCGGGCCGGACATGTACTCGCGGATATTCTGCGCCCGGGATGATGCCACGGCACGGGCGTCCGCGCTCTGGACGGCGCTGCTCATCATACCGGTAGCCTTCGCCATTACGCTGCTCGGCATGGGGGCCGCCGTCCTGTTCCCAGGGATTGCGCCGGATCAGGCTCTCCCCATGATCATCAGCGAGATATTCTCGCCGCTTGTAGGAGGCATCGTTCTGGCGGCGTTGCTCTGCGCCGTGATGTCCTCGGCGGATACCACCCTGCTGAGCGCCAGCACCATCCTGACCGTGGATATTATCGGAGGATTCCGTTCGTCGCCCGACCGTAAAAACGTCCTGCCGCGTTCCCGCTGGCTGATAATACTGCTGGGCATTGTAGCGCTGGTCGTGGCGCTATTGCTCAAGAATATCATCAGCGCCCTGCTGTTCGCCTATACGGTCTATACCTGCGGAGTAATTCTGCCGGTGATAGCCGGGTTCTTTAAGGACCGGCTAAAAGTAACGGCGGCGGGGGCTCTGGCGGCGCTCATCGGCGGCGGGGCGGCCGGTATTGCCAGCAAGCTTATATCGATAAAGTATCTCGACCTCGGAGCGCTGGCGCTGAGCGCAGTGCTCCTTTTCCTGGTCAGCTTCATCGATAAGCGGCTGAAAAACAAAATCCCCCGGTAAAGCCGGTTACCTGCCCAGCCAACCCTGCCCTTTCAACAGAACCCAATTGCGTTCGTAGCTAATGGCTGATATAATTAATCTTGTGAACGCAGAAAGTAAACTGGAAACCATGCGCCACTCGGCCTCGCACGTCCTGGCCGAGGCTGTCCTGTCTATATTCCCGGACGCCAAATTCGGCATCGGCCCGGCTATTGAAGACGGCTTCTATTACGATTTCGATTTACCGCGCTCGCTGACGCCCGATGACCTGCCCGTTATCGAAGAGAAGATGGGCGAGATAATCAAAGCGGACCTGCCCTTTACCCACAAGGAAATTACCAAGGCAGAAGCCAAAAAGCTGTTCGCTTCCCAGCCCTACAAGCTGGAGCTGATTGACGAAATCCCCGACGATAAGGTTGGCATCTATGAGCAGGGCGGCTTCGTTGACCTGTGCCGGGGGCCTCACGTCAACTCCACCGGCGAGATAAAGGCCTTCAAACTGTCCAACATCGCCGGGGCTTACTGGCGGGGTAATGAACGCTTCCCCATGCTGCAGAGAATCTACGGCACCGCCTTTACCAGCCAGAAAGAGCTAGATGAGCACCTTACCAGGATAGAAGAGGCTAAGAAGCGTGACCACCGTAAGCTGGGCAAGGAGCTGGACCTTTTCCTGACGCCCGACGAAATTGGCGGTGGGCTCGTTATCTATACCCCCAAGGGAGGGCGCATCCGCGCCGTTATCGAGGAGTTCTGGAGGCAGGAGCACTTTGCCAATGGCTATGAAATCCTTTACACGCCACATATCGGCTTGAGCAAGCTCTGGGAGACCAGCGGCCATCTGGACTTCTACCAGGAGAACATGTACTCGCCAATCGATATCGAGGGACAGGAGTATTACCTCAAGCCGATGAACTGCCCCTTCCACATGCTCGCCTACAAATCACGGACACGCTCTTACCGCGATTTACCCCTGCGCTGGGCGGAGCTGGGCACCGTTTACCGCTACGAGCGCAGTGGTGTGTTGCTCGGCTTGCTGCGGGTACGCGGCTTTACACAGGACGATGCCCACATCATCTGCACTCCGGAGCAGATGAATAGCGAGCTATCCGAGGTACTCCGTTTTTCCCTGCATATGTGGCGTGTCTTCGGATTCCAGAAATACCGGGTCTTCCTGTCCACACGACCCGAAAAGTCTATCGGCACCGACCAGATGTGGCAGGATGCAGAGAATGCCCTGCGCAGAGTCATCGATGAGAACGAGCTTGAATACGAGGTCGATGAGGGCGGCGGCGTCTTCTACGGTCCCAAGATTGACCTGAAGATTGAGGACGCTATCAAGCGCGAGTGGCAGATGACCACTATCCAGTTCGACTTCAATTTACCGGAACGTTTCGATTTAGTCTATATCGGCGCGGATGGCCAGGAGCACCGGCCCTACATGATACATCGCGCCCTGCTCGGTTCCTGGGACCGGTTCTTCGGTCTCCTGATTGAACATTATGCCGGTGCCTTCCCGGCATGGCTGGCGCCGGTGCAGGTAAATGTAATCCCCGTGGCCGACCGCCACCTTGAACATGCCCGCAAGCTTGAGAAAGAAATGAGAAACCTCGGCATTCGGGTAGAGGTCGATGACCGTTCCGAGAGGATGAACCTCAAAATCAGGCAGGCGCAGCTGGACAAGATACCTTACATGGTTATCATCGGTGATAAAGAGGTAGCCGATAACTCCGTTTCCGTCCGGCGCCGCAGCGGCGAGCAGTTGCCCACCCAGCCCCTGGCTGGCTTCCTGGAAACCCTGACCAAGGAAATCGCCGATAAAGTGTAAAATTGAAGGCGATGCCATTTTCGCAGGCTTGGGGAGTTGATTTCCATTACCGGAATATGGTATAGTTTTTGTTCGTAGGATACCTGTGCTTGAAGGAGGTAAAGAAGGACATAATTAAGCAACTTCGTGTCAACGAGCGAATTATTGCGAAAGAGGTTCGCCTGGTTGGGGAGAAGGGGGAGCAGCTCGGTATTATGCCCTTAGTCCAGGCACGGGAGACGGCGAGAAAGCATAACCTGGACCTCGTCGAGGTAGCACATACAACAGTGCCCCCTGTCTGCCGATTGCTTGACTACGGTAAGTTCAAGTACGAGCAGCAGAAGAAAGAGCAGCAGGCGAAGAAGGGACAGAAGGTTTCCTTATTGAGGGAGATTCGCCTGCGACCCAAGATAGGTATTCACGATTTTGAAGCCAAAGCCAGGAAGGCCAAGAAGCTGCTGGTTGATGGTGATAAAGTAAAAGTAACATTGATGTTCCGGGGGCGTGAAATCACGCATCCCGACCTGGGCTGGAAAATTTTACAGCGGATGGCGGAGTCGCTAAGCGAAGTCTCCTCCCTGGAGAGACGGCCGGTAATGGAGGGGAGAAGGATGGACATTATCCTGGCCCCGGCCGGTTCCAAGCCCAAAGTAAAAGTAGAAGCAAAGGAAACCGAGAATGCCAAAAATCAAGACGCATAAAGGCGCCAAGAGCCGCTTCCACATTACGGGCACCGGCAAGATAATGCGTGCCAAAGGACCGAAAAGCCACCTTCGCACCAAGAAATCCAAGCGGGTAAGGCGTCAGTTTGACGAGATGATAGAATTGAACCCCCGTGACCGCAAGCGTATTTCGAGGCTGATACCCCACGGGGTCAAATAGACAGGAGGAACCGTTACTTGCCTAGAGTCAAAAGAGGAGTAACCTCACACCAGCGACATAAGAAGATACTGGCCATGACCAAGGGCCACCGGGGCACCAAGCACCGGCTCATCAAGCGCGCCAGGGAGTCCATGATAAAGTCGCTGAGCTATGCCTATTTTCACCGGCGCGAGCGAAAAGGTGACATGCGCCGACTCTGGATTCTGCGCGTCAATGCCGCCTGCCGCGCCCGGGGAATCACCTACAGCCAGTTCATGGACGGATTGAAGAAGTCCGGCATTGAAATAAACCGGAAGATGCTGGCCGATATGGCCGTCAGGGAGCCAGAAAGCTTTAGCAGCCTGGTAACTCTCGCTGGAGGGAAAGGCCAGGACTGAAACACCCCGAATCCTAAAAAGTCTTCCCACCCCGCTCCCCTTCCCTTCAACAAAGGAAGGGGATATTTTTAACAGGCGAAAAAATGTTAGAGAAGATTGAAGAAATAAAAGCGGAAGCCCTGAAGCAGCTGGATGGCATTGACAATGCCAGGGACCTGGAGTCCTGGCGCGTTCATTACCTGGGCAAGAAAAGCCCGCTGACCCGGATTCTACGCAGCCTGGCGAATTTGTCTATGGAAGAAAGAAAGGCCGTCGGGGCTGCCTCCAACCAGCTTAAAGTGCTTCTGGAAAACAGCGCCGTCCAGAAAGGCCAGGCCCTCCGTGATGCCTCGCTGGCTTCAGAGGCAACCAGAGAATCTATCGACATCAGCCTGCCGGGCCGTCCCTGCCCGGTCGGGCACCTGCACCCCATTACGCAGACGATTGACGAGATGTGCGAGATATTCGCTTCCATGGGCTTTCAGGTAATTGAGGGTCCCGACGTGGAGTGGGACTACTATAACT
>JAUWZF010000172.1 GCA_030615475.1 Dehalococcoidales bacterium
ACATGGCTTTGTTGGCTACGGCAATAAGGTCTCGACCCAGAACGCCCGGCTTGAGAGCCTCGTACAGGGCGTACCAGCCTACCTCGGATATGGCTACCGCCATCATCAGGCAGTTAATCTCGTCTTCTGTCTTTACCGCCCTTGCCTCCAGCATCGCCGTCATAACGTCGACGGTCTCTATGCCCGCCTCCCTCAACGCCTGTTGAGCGGGTTCATCGAGCTTGTCAATGCCCAGCTTCTCCTTTTCCAGGCCCTTGTCTTTCAAATCCTGTTTAATGCACTGGGCGAATTTCTGGGCCCTTTCCCAGGTAGCATCCGGACCGCAGGCTTCGTCGGCCCACAGTACGGCGAGCTTGAGGTTCTCCGGTTTTATCCAGGGACATACCCCGAAGAGATTGCCGGGCGGCAGCTCGTAGACTATGGGGTCGTAGTCCGAAAAAGCTACCGTGTATCTGAGCTGGTCGATAAAGTTCACCGCCTTGGTGCTGGTCACATAACGCATGTTCTCGGGTCGCATTAACAGGCAGGCGGCGATGCCATGTTTCTTCAGGGAAGCCTGGGCTTTAGCCAGCCTTTCCTCTCTCATACGGGCGGTGTTTATCCTCTCCGACCAGTCCACTGCCTCCGGTCCCCCGAACGGTCGTACCGCGAATTTCGCCATGAGCCCCCTCCTTAGCCGATAAATAAGTTATATCGTCACGGCAACGTGATTTTAATATGCCTTTGGTGAAAAATCAAGTTCGGTTCAATATCTTATAATAATGTCAGTCTCGGGCTTCAGCCTGAAGGCTTGACCCGAGAATCTAGGCCACCACACATCCTCTGGATTCCCGCCTTCGCGGGAATGACACCTGACTATTTCTAAACACTCTCGTATAATGCTTAAAGCGTTCAGGCTACCTTGAACCCCAGCTTTCGGGCTACGGTTTTTCTGTGAAATCTGGCATCACCAAAGGCAAGCTCGGCGGCCTTGGCCCGCCGGTAATAAAGCGGCATATCGTGGTCCTCCATAATAGAGACGCCCCCGTGCGACTGCGTGCCTAAAGCGACGACGCGCTGGTAGGCATCGCTTACCCAGGCTTTAGCCATGGCGGCTTCCCTGGAGTAGGGCATGCCTTTACTCAGCTTCCAGGCTGCCTCATAGGCGATTACCCGGGAGCTCTCGACACTTACCAGCATATTGACACAGTGGTGCTGTATCGCCTGGAAGACACCGATGGGGACGTCAAACTGTATTCTTTCTTTGACATAGGGCACGGTCATATCCAGCACCGCCTGCATGCCCCCCACGCTCTCGCAGCACTTGGCGATGGCAGCCCGCTCTATTGTTTTCTGCATCTCACTCCACCCCTGGTTTAGCTCGCCTAGGATATTTACCCCGGGGACTTTAACGTCCTTGAAAACCACCTCGCATTGTTTGTCCCTGGCGATAGTCTTTAATACGGTATGGCTTATACCCGGGCTCCTGGCAGCGACGATGAAAATAGTGATGCCGTCTTCAGCCTTAGACTTTTCATCGGTTCTGGCCACGCAAAGGATATAGTCGGCGACATTAGCGTCGGGGACGAAGAGCTTGGTGCCGTTGATGACATAGCCGTCGCCGTCGACGGCAGCTTTAGCTTTAACCGAGGCGGCATCGTATTTGCCGCTGGCCTCGGTCAAGGCCAGGGTGAAGATAGCCTTGCCGCTGATTATCCCGGGCAGGTACTTTTGTTTTTGTTCGTCGCTTCCGGCATCCAGGACGGGCAGACCCCCTAGAATTACCGAGGAGAAAAAGGGCCCGGGGAAACAGGCTCGCCCCATTTCCTCCAGAAGTATGGACAGGTCGAGGAAACTCATGCCACCGCCGCCGTACTCTTCCGGAAACGCCAGTCCCATCCAGCCCAGGTCGGCTATCTCCTGCCACAGCTCTGGTGAATAGCCCTTCTCGTCATTTTCCATCTCCCTGACCAGCGTTTTGGGGCATTTATCGGTTAAGAAGTCACGAGCTGCTTTTCTTAATATTTCCTGCTCTTCAGAGAGTCTAACGTCCAATGTATGACTCCTTTACGCCTGTTATTTCCTGGGTAGTCCCAGACCCCTGGTGGCAATGACAAGTCGCTGAATCTCGCTGCTGCCATGAACAATCGTCCAGCGCGGTGAATCCATGTACTGGCGCAGGAATACGCCCCTCAGGGGGGCCCATTTGGAACCCTCGGCGAGTTGCCCGTAGGGTCCCAGTATTTGCATAACCACGTTGCAGAAGTCCCGCCGGGACTCGTTTGCGAAGACATGTGATACCGGCCCGTCATAGGGGGTGGACAGCCCGAGGTCGCTCATGGAGGAGGCTCTGAAGCCCATCACGTCAAGCAGGTGGAGCTTGATATCTATATCTGCCATGGCATCCGGAATCCACGGGTTATCAGCCACAATTTCGGGTTTTTCCTCGAGAAGATACTTCGTTAATGTTTCGAAATGAAAGCGGCTTGCCCCGGACGACCCGCCGCCCATGCCCCCGTAGAGAGCGCTCATGATAACCGCCCAGCCGCCGTTCTTCTCACCCACCATGTTTGCTTTAGGAACGTGTACGTCTTCGTAGAAGACCTCGTTGGTTCTCAGTCCGGCCGAGGTTACCAGCGGGCGTATGGTAATGCCGGGACTCTTTAAATCGACCATGAGCATGGTCAGCCCCCGGTGCTTTTTTTCAGCGGTTGGGTCGGTCCTGGTCAGCAGCCAGTGATAGTCGGAGAAGTGGGCTTCAGTGTTGTATATCTTCTGCCCGTTCAGGATAAATTCGTCCCCGTTATCCACGGCGCGGAGTTGGACCGAGGCTACGTCGGAGCCGGCGTTCGGTTCGGTATAGCCGAGGGCGAACTCTATCTCTCCCCTGGCGATACCCGGCAGGAATTTCTTTTTCTGCTCCTCGGTCCCGCAGACGAGAAGGGTATTGCCTATCTCGACGCCGTCGAGGGGAAACGGGCCGCGATGGTAGGTTAGTTCATGCACCTTAATGGTTTCGGCCATGAAGCCCATGCCACGGCCGCCATACTCCTCCGGCCATCTGGGAGCCAGCATATTCCTCGCCCCCATTTTCTTGATTAGCTCCTTGGAGTAAGGCCCTTCCCCCAGCATAGACTCTGTCTCGGCGATAACGTTCTCATTGCATTCCTTGTCTAAAAACTCGCGGACTTCCTTCTGGAATGCTTTTTCCTCCGGGGTAAGCTCAAAATCCATTCTTCATCCTCCTGAGGCCATAAGCATGTTGTATGCGGTATTTCGTCTACCTTTTATCAGGTCGAACTGCAGGCAAAGCCAGTAAGAAAAAGCCCGCAGTCCCTGTATGTTTATCAAATAAAACTCCGGGCCTGCTGGCACAGACCCGATATTTCTATCTCTTGTAGACTATGGCGGAGGAATTGCCCAGTTTACCCGAATTTACCGAGAAGCCGACCTTGGCGTCTTCAACCTGCCTTGCCCCCGCATCGCCTCTCAATTGCGTCACTATTTCATAGGTCTGCGAGAGGGCTTGAGCCGGAATACACTCTCCCAGGGAGGTACAGCCGCCGTCGGTACAGACCGGAATCCTGCCGCCCATTGACGTGGCGCCTTCCCTGAGCAGTTTTTCAGCCTCGCCTTCCTTGCAGAGCCCGATATCTTCATACCACTGTATTTCCATAGCGCCGGTAAGGTCATAGACGCT
>JAUWZF010000196.1 GCA_030615475.1 Dehalococcoidales bacterium
GAATCCGATAAAGGCCAGCAGGATACTGGGCAGAGGCTTCAACACCTCAAGATAGTTGACTGCCCTGCCAATGGCCGGACCTCTCCTCGATGACAGGCCTGATTTCTCACGGTCCGGTACGGCTACTTGAGAATAATTCAATGCCATAAATACACATCAATTATACACAATATGCTTAACTCAGGCTAGGACAGGAACTGGTGTCTTAATTCAGAAATATCGTTTGTATTTACTATCCCGCCGGTATTGTATTAATATATGGGCAGTGAAGACAAAAATAAAGGAATTGCTCGGCCAGAGGCAGAAGCGGCATATTGATGACGCTGACCGTGTGCCGTCAGCGGTATTAATCCCCATATACGAAGAGCAGGGACAGTACCACATCGTATTCATCAGGCGGACGGAAATGGTCAAAACACACAAGGGCCAGATATCCTTCCCCGGAGGAACCCGGGAAATCAGTGACAGGACACTGCTGAATACCGCCATCCGGGAGAGTTGTGAGGAAATAGGTCTGCTCCCCGAGGATGCCGAGATTCTGGGTGAGCTCGACGACGAGGTAACGACAACATCAAACTATATCGTTACTCCTTTTGTCGCCATGATACCCTGGCCATACTCGTTCGTCATAAACAAAGGCGAGGTTGACGAGGTAATAAAAGTTCCCGTGGCGGCGCTCCTAGAGAAGGACTGCCTGAAACCGGATACCGAGTTTCTCAACGGCAAAGAGTTCGAGTCTTATGCCTATCACTATCAGGGGAAGGTAATCTGGGGTGCCACCGCCCGGATACTGAATAAATTCCTGGACATTTTAAGACAGACTGCGACGGATGGATAAAGCGTGAACAGGATATCAAATCGTGACAGGCCGGAATTGCCGTGGTATCTTCAGCCAATGAGAACACAGTCCTTGAAAAGAATGTTCTTGCCATAGCCGTCGTATTTACCGCGTACCGTTACCGTCTGCCCCTCGCTGAGACGGCTCATCTGGCTTATGCTCTCCTTGCCGAAGGAGCATCGGACGCTCCACAACATTTTTTTCTGTGAGCCGTTTAGTACAATATAGCGGACGTCAATGTGGTCTCTGATAAACACCTTCCCCACCAGTCCCTTCACCGCCAGCGTTTTACCCGTTAATTTAGTGTGCATCCCCACCATATTCGCCCGGTAAAGCTCGTCCAGCTGGTCGACACTTATCTCCACGCCGTCCTCGACTGTCTCCAGCTTCGGCGCTGCCACCGGCGCAGATTCTGGCTCTGGCTCCGGTTCGGGTTCTGGCTCGGGCTCGGGTGCCGGCTTTGCCGGCGCCTTGGGCTTTCGGCCTCGCTTTGGTTTCGGTTCAGGTTCAGGCTCCGGTTCAGGCTCAGGCTCGGGTTCAGGTTCTGGTTCAGGTTCGGGTTCCGGCTCCGGCTCAGGCTCAGGTTCAGGTTCCGGTGCAGGTTCTGGCTCAGGCGCAGGCTCCGGCGTTACCGACTTCCACGCAGAGCTCCTCTCTTCCTGAATCTCCTTGAATGTCTTATCTATCTTCTTGTAAGCCCGGGACAAAAGCGGATAACCGCACCACTGGCAAACCCAGTCTTCAGTCCTGTAAGTCTGACGTCCACAATTAGGGCATGATGGCATAAAAATTCCTCACCCATAGATTACACGTGATGGCGGCAGCTTGTCAATATGAAATTTCAGAAGTTCTGTCTGCATCCGGTTGATGGGCTTACCTCTCCCCCGATTGCGATTGTTATATCTGCCGTAAAGATTTCCTCTCAAGTTATAAAACCGCAGATGAACAAACACACGTGGAACAGAAGGGGAGCCGGTTGCGGCCTAGCCGCCGTATATGATAAACACGATATTCAGTTTATCCCCGTCCTTGACCGGTTTCGTCATTTCCTCGGGGTAGGCGCTTTCCCCGTTGATATAGATGTCATAGGCATGCTGTAGCTTACCTTCCCTGGTGAGCAGCAGCTTTTCGAGCTTGGGGAACTGCCGGAACAGGTCTTTTAGGCACTCGCCCACCGTGCTTCCTTCTACCTTGATATTCAGCTGTTTGTCGGTATATCTGCCGAAAACTGAGGATAGTTCTATCTCTGCACTCATTTTTTACTCACGTACCTCATAAATTACCGCAATGCTCGCAGTTGGGGTCTCTATTGACTTTAAACTCGGTGAATTTCATGCTCAGGGCATCGTAGTTCAGGAGCCTGCCGGTCAATAATTCACCCAGTCCTGTTATATATTTTATGACCTCGGTAGCCTGGATACAGCCGATAACCGCCGGGGTAACGCCGATAACCGGGAATTTTACCTTGGGCACGGCAATGCCGTGGTAAAGGCAGTTGAGACAGGCCGATTTTCCCGGTATTACCGTCATGGCTCTGCCTTCGAAGCCGTAAACGGCGCCGTGGAAGAACGGTATGCCCTTCTCTATCGCCGTCTTGTTCAGCAGGTATCGGGTCGGCAGATTGTCCATGGCATCGACGATTAAATCGGAGTCGGCCACGAGCTGGGAGGCATTGGCTTCGGTAAGCGTCTCCCCTATGGCTTCTATCCTGATGTCCGAATTCAGTTTTTGCAGCTTCGCCACCGCCGACTCTGCCTTTTCCTCTCCGATGTTTTCGTCCCAGTGCAGGACCTGCCGGTTCAAATTGCTGAGTTCTACCGTATCGTGGTCGGCCATCCGTATCGTGCCGATGCCCGCGGCGGCCAGATAGATGGCTGCAGGCGAGCCGAGCCCGCCGGCACCGGCGATGAATACTCTGGCCTTCTTGAGCTTCTCCTGCCCCTCCTCCCCGAAGCCGTATATCATTATCTGCCGGTCGTACCGCTGCAGTTCTTTTTCGGTAAGCATACTGCCTTACCTCCTCGCTTAGGTTACCTCGTTATCTATCCAGTCCAGGTAGTCCTGATTGCCGCCGACGATGGGCAAAGCGATTATTTCCGGGACGGTATAGCTGTGAATCTTCTTGACCGATTTAACAATGTCCGGCAGCAGTGTGTCTTTGGTCTTAATAACGAGGAGACTTTCTTTGGCCGAATCGAGCTTGTCCTGCCACCAGAAGTGTGAATTTACTTCCGGTACGATGTTGACACAGGCGGCCAGCCTCCGCTTGAGCAGCGCAACGGCTATCTTCTGCGCCTCTGCGGTATCTTTGGTCGTGATAAAGACGACGATGTAGTTATGCTGTTCCATTTTCTTACACTATCGCCAGC
>JAUWZF010000032.1 GCA_030615475.1 Dehalococcoidales bacterium
GAGATAATATCGTGATTCTGGTGATTGATAACTACGATTCGTTTACCTATAACCTGGTCCAGTACCTGGGCGAACTGGGACAGGAGCCGGTGGCCTGCCGTAACGACGCCATAACCCTTGAGCAGATTGAGTCCCTGGCACCGGTCCACATCATTATCTCGCCGGGGCCCTGTACGCCGCTGGAAGCGGGTATTTCCAACGATGTTATCCGGTACTTCCGCGGGAAAATTCCCATTCTGGGGGTATGCCTGGGGCACCAGTGCATCGGCTACGTGTACGGCGGACTAATTCAACGGGCGGTACTCCCCACGCACGGCAAGGACTCGATAATATTCCATGATGGTGAAACCGTGTTCAAGGGGCTGGAATCGCCGCTGGTGGGAGGGCGTTATCATTCCCTGGTTATCGGCGCCGAATCCGTACCGGCATCCCTGGAAGTCTCGGCGAAGACCGAAGAAGGCGTGATTATGGGGGTGAGAAACCGGCATGATGTCGTCGAGGGTATTCAGTTCCACCCTGAGTCGATAATGACACCAACCGGCCACGATATTCTGTCCAATTTCCTGAAACTTTCAGCGCCCGCAGGGAGGTAATTTATGGAGGAACTTATATACCTGAACGGCTCGCTCGTGCCGCGTTCCGAGGCGCGTATATCCGTGTTTGACCACGGTTTTCTCTACGGCTACGGACTGTTTGAGACGATGCGCGCCTATCACGGGGAAATCTTTCTCCTGGAGCGGCACATTAAACGACTGCTCGGCTCGGCGGAAACCATCGGACTGGGTACTTCTCTGGCCGGCATCGACCTCGTTAAGGCCTGCCGGGATACATTGAAGGCAAATAACCTGGAAGACGCCCGCCTGCGCCTGACCGTCACCAACGGTGAATCGGACGCATTACCCTGGGCAGGCACCGGCGGTACACCCACGGTGGTGGTCACGGCCAGACCCTATACGCCCTTTCCGGCGGGGAAATACAATCAGGGTTTCAGGGTCGGCATCGCCACGGTACGCCGCTGCCGGCAGTCTACTATCTCCGGAGTTAAGTCGGTGAACTACCTGGTCAGCGTTCTGGCGAGGAGTGAGGCCGCGGCGAACGGACTGGACGAGGCCTTGCTCTTGAACGAAGATGGGTACATCGCCGAAGGCGGCGGCTGTAATGTCTTTTTCGTGAAGTCATCAAGGCTGGTGACGCCTTCTCTGGATAGCGGTATCCTGCCGGGAATCACCCGTGACGTGGTCATGGAGCTGGCCGATGAGCTCGGGGTAATCGTCACCGAGGGTACCGTGGGTCTGGGCATAATCAAGCAGTGCGATGAGGCTTTTGTGACTAATTCGATGATCGAGATTATGCCGCTGACGGCGGTCAGGGATAGTGCTGGAAATTCGGTGACCATCGGCACAGGGAAACCGGGGAAAATTACCGGGCGGCTGATGGCTGCCTATAAAGAGAGGGTGGAAAAGGAAACCGTAACCTAGCTTTTACCAGAATTCCGTCTGCGTTACGTGCTCGGTTTCCCGGATGATTTTCCGCCGCTAGGGATAAACCGCCAGGGATTCGAGTCCCGTCGTCTCCGGCAGGCCGAGTATCAGGTTCATGTCCTGGACAGCCTGCCCCGCCGCCCCTTTTACCAGGTTATCTATGGCGCTGATGACAACAAGCCGTCCGGTGCGGTGGTCGATGGCGGGGTGGATATGGCAGTAGTTGCTTCCCCAGGTATGCTTGGTATGCGGCGGTGTAGCTATTACCTTAATGAAGGGTTCATCTTTATAAAAGTCGCGGTAGAGATTGAGCAGTTCTTCCTCTCCCTTTTTCCCGTCGGCTAACTTACCCGTCACCAGCGGGGCGTAGGCGGTCGTTAATATCCCGCGGGTCATGGGTGTCAGGTGGGGGATAAAGGTTATCGCCAGCGACGACTCGGGACTGAGCAGCTTCAGTTCCTGCGTGATTTCGGGCAGGTGGCGGTGTCCGCCCAGTGCGTAGGCACTCACATCTTCGTTAGCTTCGGTATAGTGGGTGGTCAAGTTGAGACTGCGGCCGGCCCCGGAGATGCCCGACTTGCTATCGATAATAATATCGGGTCCAATCAGCCCTTCCTTTACGGCGGGGGCCAGGGCCAGTATCGCCCCGGTAGGGTAGCAGCCCGGGTTGGCCACCAGCTGTGCCGATTTTATCTTCTCACGGTACAGTTCAGGCAGGCCGTAGACTGCCTTTGTCAGCAGGTTCGGGTCGGGGTGCGTAAACCCGTACCACTGCGTGTAATCATCAGGGTTTTTCAATCGGAAATCGGCGCTGATATCCACCACTTTAAGGCCCTTTTCGATAAGCGGCATGATTTCCTGGGCGCTCTCCTTGTGCGGCATAGCCGAGAAAGCCAGGTCGACCTCTCCCAGTCTGGCTTCGATGGTCAGCCCCGTACTCTTCAGGTGGGGAAAGAAATCGTCCAGCAACTGCCCGGCGGCGCTGCGTCCGGTAACTGAAGTAAGCTGTACTTCCGGGTGTTGACATAATATCCGCGCCAGCTCGACGCCGGCGTAGCCGGTGACATTGATGATGCCCACTCTGGTCTTAGCCATTTCCTGAGTCCTCTTTTAGGTTATCTTGATTAAGAGTATAGCATAGGCGTGGTCCAATTTATACCGATACTGGAGGTTGGGAATGGCCGTCTGCCTGCCCCCGAGTGTCTTTCAAGTGTAAAGGATTGATATTTTGTGTATAATAAAATTCGTGTTTGTTCGTGCGCGCCTCTTGACATGAGTGTAACAATAGTTTATTGTGTATAGCAAATAGCTTTGAGGGAAGGAGGAAATCAATGCAAGCATATTGCGTGAAATGCCGCGCCAAGAAGGAAATGAAAGATCCTAAATCCATCACCATGAAGAATGGCAAGCCGGCGACGCAGGGAATATGCCCGACCTGCGGCACCAAGATGTTCAGAATCGGCAAGAAGTAAAAGCCGGTATTTGAAAAGGGATTTATTTATAGATAGGGCTGGATATTTACTCATTCAGGAATATCCAGCCTTTTTTATTTGCGGATGATAGATTAACTATTTAAGCGGGGAAGTATTAAGTAACGTACTTTTGAACCAGGTCTCTGGTGTTGATTACGTTGAGTTTGTGGAAGATTAGAGAGAAGCGGTCTTCCAGTTCCTTCATTATCTCGCGGTGATTCGGCTCCGGGAGGTGCCACAATTCCTTCTTGAAATCGCCGAAGGCCTTCTTGCGTGTCTTGTAAAGGAATTGCTCTTCGGTTTCCCCGGACTTTCTCTCTTCTTTGTATTGAGCGTCGAGGTGTTTGTGTATCGCTGCCAGCAGGTCCGCGGGGAAGTGGGGGCTGTCGTATATCATGTTCTGGAACCCGGTAGCCAGATGCACCTCTACCGTATCGACCTGCGGGAACATGTCGAAAGCTTCGTCGGGCAGGGTAGAGGCGCCGTGCTGTACCGCCCCGCCCATGCCGTATTCCTCCCGGGCCACTTTGGAGAGCTCTCTTAAGGTATTGAAATCGATGCTGACCTCGGCCATCGAGCCATCGGGTAAGACGACGCCCCCGTGCGATGTCCCGGTCTGCACGCTGATTTTGGAGATTCCTTGAACGCCTGTGTCCAGCAGGCGGCGATAGCCGTCCATAAAGGCTTTGAGGTCTTCTACGGTGCTGTTGCCCTTACCTATTTCACCAATTTCGCCGCCCACGGAGATGGTGGTGCCTTCCGGCTCGATGCCTCGGATGAATCGTGTCATCTCCGCGGTGATTTCCGAGTTCTTTGCCTGCTGTTCTTCAAGTCCGGATTTGGTCAAATCAACGAGGGTGGAGGCGTCAATATCGATGTTGTAGAAACCGGCATTGACGGACTCGCGTATCAGTTCCTTGATATCGTTCAGTTCGCCTTCCGGATTTTCCCGGTACATTTTGCGCCTCACCTGGAAGTGGTCGCCCTGGATAAAGACCGGTCCCTGAAATCCTTCCCTGATGGCGGCAGCCAGGATGCCGGCGGTATACTCTCCCGGACTCTGTACGGTATAGCCCATTTCGGAACGGGCTATCTCGAAGATGAAAGGGCCCACTCCGTCTTTCATGGCCGCTCTGAAGACTGCCCTGGCAACATGGTAGGTGATACCGCGGATATTGATGGCAGGCACGGTGATACCGTGATAAATCCCCTGGCCGGCGGCTTCATAAAGCCCCTGGATGCTGGCGGGGTAAATGCCCAAGCTGCGAGCCATCTCCCGGATGACGCGATAGTGTTCTTCCCTCATCTTTGGGTCGGCCCCGAAGACGGCCAGCTCTATCAGGGTATCGATATTGTTTTTATTTTTTATGTGGCTGGATTCGCCTGGCATTTTTCTTCTTACCATTGTTCAGAATAGTGCGGCGTCCGTTGTATCTATCGGCGTCGTACTGGGTGGCGGCATCGACCAGATTCAGCTTCCCGTATATATGCTCCAGCGAGCAGTAGGAAATCTTCCCATTACGAACGCAGACCATATTGCCGTACTTGTTGTTCACGACCAAATCGACGGCGGCAATGCCGAAATATCTCCCCATTCTGCGGTCGTAGGCGCAGGGGGCGCCGCCGCGCTGGAGGTGGCTCAGGGTGACGCTGCGCGTCTCCAGCTTGGTACCTTTTTCGATTTCATGAGCCACGAATTCGCCGATACCGCCGAGGGCTTTGCGCCCGAAGCTATCGACCCCTTCCTTTTTCACGACCTCGGTGCCGCCTATCGGCTTGGCTCCCTCGGCCACGACGATAATTTCGTACCTTGTCCCGGACCTTCTCCCTTCCGAAACGAGTTCGTTCACTTTGTCCATAGAGAAGTCACATTCCGGGATGAGAATGATATAGGCTCCGCAGGCCTCGCCGCCTTCCAGGGCCAGCCAGCCGGCGGTCCGGCCCATCGTTTCCACCACGAATATTCTCCTGTGGGAGCCGGCGGTAGTTCTCAAACGGTCCACCTCTTCAACGATGACGTTCAGGGCCGTTTCGTATCCCAGGGTGTAGTCGGTTTCGGGGAGGTCTTTATCAATCGTTTTGGGAATACCGATAGCGTTCACGCCTTCTCTGGAAAGTCGGGTGGCAATGGCGAGTGTACCGTCGCCGCCGATGGCGATGACGGCTTCCAGTCCGAGTCTCTCGATATTCTCTACTACCAGCCTGGAACACTCGTTTTTGGGGTCGTAGGGGCTAAACCGTGAGGTACCCAGCATGGTCCCGCCGTACCTGTCCCAGGTTCTGACTGCGTCCGGGTTCAGGGGTACGATATGTCCGGCGGTATCCCAGGTGGCCGGGTCGACGTTGGCCAGCCCTTTCCACCCGTCCCGGATACCCATGACTTCGTAGCGGACGCCCCGCTCCCATTCGAGTCGCTCGTCCATGGCTGTTTTGACCACCCATTTCAGGGCGGGGTTCAGTCCGGCGCAGTCACCGCCGCCGGTCAGCACACCGATTCTGCTCTTTTTCATAATATATTAGTATATCACGCTGTTAAAGAGAGTGGTAGCCAGTACGAGTGTGATAACTTATTTTCCCCGCTTGCTCATCTTGAACCACGGGTGGAAGCTGATGATGCTGTCCTTGGGTATGGTACGGTGCCCGTCGCCGTTTATGGCCATGTCCATCGCCATGAGGTAGTCGGCAATCCGGTCCGGCAGGAGGAAGTGCTCGCCGACATATTCTTTAGCCCTCTGTCCAATTGCCTCGGCAGCTTTCCGGTTTTTCAGCAGGTGTATTATCAGGTGGGCCGTTTTTTGCGGGGTCTCGTAGAAGTAGCCGGTGTCGCCGTCCCTGATTTGCAGCGGGATAGCACCCACATTGGCCGCAATCACCGGCTTGGCCTTCCAGAGCGCCTCCGTGATAACCAGTCCGAATCCCTCTCTGGTTGACGGCTGCATAATAACGCTAGCTGAACGCTGTAGGGCGTTGACTTCCCTCCAGTTTTCCAGGCGGTTGTCAAGCGATAGATGGAGTATATGGATGTCCTCGTCGTTTTTAGTGTCTTCGTATAGCTGGTCAAGAATACGGCCACCTTCCGGGTCGTCGGAGGCCATGCCGCCGGCCATGATAAGCTGGCATTTCTGTTCTTTCCTTACATGGCGGAAGGCGGCAATCGTCCTGTCCAGCCCCTTCCACGGGTCGAACCTGCCTATCTGGGCGACGATGGGGACCCGACTGTCTATCTCATATTTGGTCAGTACCTGGTCAATCTCCGCCTGACTGAGCTCGCGGTTTTTCTCGGAGAGGGGGTCGATAAACGGCGGTATGATGAAGTTGGGTAGCGGCCAGCGCGTCACGACGTAATGGGCGGCCGAAAATATGGCGGCATCATACGGCTCTATCCAGTTGGTCATGAAGTCCCACAGGCCGGGGTTCGCGTCCATGGGCGTCTCTTCAATATCGATGTGGCATCTCCAGAGCCAGGTCTTGCCCGGTTTCTTGATATGGCGGGCCAGGCCGAGAGGCTGAGGGTCGTTGACCATAATGATATCGGAATCATGGTCGATGAGCTCGCTACGGGCGCAATCGGCGATGGTGAAGTAATAGGCCCTTTCCATTTCCTGCGTGAAGGTCCCTTTCATGCCCTGCAACAGGTTGTGCAGGCCTTTGGTGCATTCGAAGAACTCATCGTTGCCGCTGATAACCTTCCATTCAGTCTCGACGCCAAGGTTGTTCTGGAAGGGGACGGAGCTGTAAAGCATTTCGGCGACGCCGCCGCCCTGGGCGGTGGCATTTAATTCCAGCACCCGGTGTCCTTTCAGACGTTCGGCGGCCCGCTGTACCCTCTCTATTCTCTCGTTCCCGATGATGGGTGCGTAGGCTTTGAGAGGTGGGGCGGAAAAGGGGCAGTGTTTCAATCGCTTGCTGTAAATTACTCCGTGTGCCGGTGGTGAAGCTGGCGCGGTTACTGGTGCCACCCGGGTTTTTCTTCCTGCTTTCAAGGCGTTATCTCCCTTTCTGTTTGAATGTTGGATTTTAGCGGCTATGACCATGAGTTTGTCTCCTTTTCACGACTACGTATTTCCCCAGAATATTCGTACCAAGAATATAGTGTGAGCAGAATACATTTGATAGTGTCATAATAGGGGAGTTGGCATAGGCGAACAAGGGTGTTTACACTGATACTGACTCAGGGATAGCTAGCAAAAGAATCAGATGGACGTGCGTTCTTATTTGGGGATGGGTAATTAATACTTAAATATAGTACAATCTGTATAAACTCTGGGAGGAGGCAATATTTCTCATGATTATCGACATATTTTCGCATCATATCTCGAAGTCGGTGGGGCGGATAATTGAAAAGGGTAAATATTATGGTCCGGGAAAGCAGATGTCATATCCTGTCCAGAACGCAGATGCCGGGGTTCGCCTGGGCCTTATGGACAAGTACGGCATCGACGTGCAGGCCATTAGCCAGACAACGCCCGTCCTGCTCGGATTCAATCCCGAGGATGCCGCCGAGATATGCCGGCTCTCCAACGACGATAATTACGCGCTTTGCAAAGCCTACCCCGACCGCTTTGTGAACATCTGCATTGTTTCCCTGCTGGATATGAAAAGCGCCATGGCGGAGCTCCGGCGCTGCATCGATGAGCTTGATTGCCGCGGCGTCACCGTTTCCTCGAACATTAATGGCAAGGGGCTCGATTCTCCGGAGTATTTCTCGTTTTATGAGAAACTGGCGGAACATGACCTGCCCCTCCTTATCCACCCCACTCACTGGGAGTCCTACCCGCTGGTGGACCTAGATAAGGGGTGGCGACTGATGCAGATGCTTGGCTGGCCTTTCGATACCAGCCAGGCGGTATGGCGGCTTATCCTGGGTGGCGTGCTCGACCGTTATCCCGCGTTGAAGATTGTCACCCATCATATGGGGGCCATGTTCCCCTATTTAGCCCGGAGAGTCGAGATGAACTTTAACCGGAACTGGAGAGATAAGCTGGGGCATGAACTGTCTCATTACTGGAAAAACATCTACGGGGATACCGCCACGGACGGGACGGTGGCTTCCTACCCCTGTGGTTACGCCTTTTTCGGTCCCGACCGTTTGATGTACGGCTCGGACTATCCTTTCGGTGGTGAAGCCGGCGAGGATCACATCAGGGAGAACCTGGCCGGCGTCAGGGCTATGGATATCCCGCCCCGGGACATGGAGAAAATACTCGGAGGTAATGCCAGAAGGCTCCTCAAAATCAGGTAAAATATTTTTTATCCGTTGTGTCAGCGGACGCTCGGGGGCGGCTGGACATATCCCCGAAAAGGGAGTAGAATTTAATAAATGATGAAGGACCAGGGCAATGGCTGATATACGTCAGGCAATAACGTCCTGTTCACGTAAGCCGTAAATAAGAGCACTGGGCTCGGCAGAGTCAGTGCTCTTTGAGTTAAGGAGGTAACGATAATGCAGTCAAGTATTATTGGTAAAATTGAAAAAGCCAAGCGTTATGCCGAGGAAAAAGACCGGGTTACCTTCTGCGAGCTGGCGGTTAAGTTCCGCGGTGAGAATAACGATTACGATACCAGCTATAAAGATGGCAAGTGGAGCTGCACCTGCAGTTTCTTCCCCAAGTGGGGTCTCTGCGTTCATACCATGGCCATGGAGAGAATCCTGGCCAATATGCTGCCTCCGGAGGCCCGCACGACACAATATGATGTTTCCAGCCTTTCAACAGAAGGTGAACCTTACTCCCGGCGGAACCTGTCGTACCGGTAGCAGCCCTCCTGTTTTCGGTCTATTACAGAAAAACCCGCTTTGGGGAAGGAATGAATTTTATCGAAAAGCTGGCACAGGCCAGTAAAAAGAACCGCAGCTTATTATGCGTCGGGCTTGACCCCGACCCTTCGCTGATGCCGGAGGGGACAGGGGTCTTTGAGT
>JAUWZF010000228.1 GCA_030615475.1 Dehalococcoidales bacterium
GGCGAGGTGGGCGAGCTGGCCCGGTCCTTCAACTCCATGGCCGAGAACCTGGAGCATACCGAGCGTTTGCGGCGTAACATGGTGGCCGATGTCGCCCATGAACTGAGGACTCCCCTGTCCAACCTCACGGGCTACCTGGAAGCAATCAATGACGGCGTTATTAAGTCGGATAAAAACACCATCCGCTCGCTCAGCGAGGAGGCTTCAACGCTATCACGCCTTATCGACGACCTTCACGAACTGAGCCTGGCCGACGCGGGCGAATTAAAGCTGGTTACCCGGCCGGAAGATATCTCCAGACTGATTAAGGAAACCGTGACCGCATTACAGGGCAAAGCAGCCGCCAAAGGCTTAACGATATCGGCCGACCTGCCGGACGGACTCCCGGAGGTAACGATAGACTCGCACCGCATCAGGCAGGTCCTGCACAATCTTCTGGAGAACGCGGTGGCTCACACCGGTCAAGACGGTCGGATAACGGTAACCGCCCGGCACAAGGACGATAAGGTGCATATCCGCGTGGCCGATACCGGCGAGGGCATTCCGGCCGAGGACCTGCCGATGATATTCGAGCGGTTTTACCGCGTGGACAAGTCCCGCGCCAGGGCTACCGGCGGCAGCGGCCTGGGTCTTACCATCGCCAGACGCCTGGTGGAGGCTCACGGCGGCACGATAGATGTCGAAAGCCAGCCGAGGCAAGGAAGCACCTTTACCTTTACGCTTCCTGTTTAAAATAACACGATTAATAAATATTTCTTTAACATTTATCCGGTACGGTATTAAGCGACAATGATGAAGAAAAACGCAGGAGAATAAAATGAAAGTCTTCAAAATACTACTGGCGATTCTTATTCCGGGTGCAATTCTGGCCGGGCTGTTCGGCTGCAGTTCGCCATCGGACGAAGAAACACCCGAGAACCAGATAGCCTCCGTGATAAGGGGCGACCTGACCCTGGATATTACGGCGGCCGGCAATCTGGCCCTGTCACTCACCGAAGACCTGGCTATCGACCTGTTCTACCAGGAAGGAACCATAGCCGAAGTCCTGGTAGAAGAGGGAGACTCCGTAGCAGCAGGGCAGGTACTTGTCAAGCTGGATGCCGATGAATGGGAAGAGCAAATAAGCACCCTGGAGGATGCCCTGTTCACCGCCCAGCGTCTGGTCACCACCAAGGAGCGCGCCCTGGTCACGGCACAACGTCAGGTTACCACTAAGGAGAGCGCCCTGGCTACGGCCGTGCGCCTGGTTACCACCAGGGAACTCGCCAAGCGCCAGGCCGAGATTAACCTCGAAACGGCACAATATAATTTATACGCCATTGAAGAAGTCCGGGAGGTACAGGACGAAATAGACAGGTATGAATACCAGCTTCAGTTTATCGATATGAAAATAATCGAGTCTCTTCTCCCGGGGGGAAGTAGCGCCGACCACAGCGCCTGGATAAATAACAAGGCGGTTGTCCAGGCAAAACTGACCGCGGCCCGGCAGGAGCTGACCGATATTTTAACGGAAAACAGTCTCACCATAACGACAGATGTGGCCATAGCTGTTGCCAACAAACAACTCGCGATTGAGACAGCCCGGATAAGTCTTGAGGATGCCGCCCAGGCGATAGCGGACGCACAGACAGCCGCAGACAACGCCCTGGTAGACCTTGAGGACGCCCGGACGGACGTGACATATGCCCAGACAGATGTGGAGGACGCCAAGAAAGCCCTGGCCGACGCCCAAAAAGACCTGGAAGAAGCGCAGAGCAAAAGTCCGGAGATTGTGGCACCGTTTGATGGTTTCGTCACTATAGTTAACGTGGCCGGCGGTGATGAGGTGCTTAAAGGCACGGTCGCCGTCCAGCTTGCCGACCCCTCAAAATTTGAGGCGGATATCCTCGTTAACGAGATGGACATTATGCAGGTAGAGCTCGGAGGTGACGCCCTGGTTCAGGTAGATGCCATGCAGGGATTAAGCCTGCCGGCTAAAGTAACCCACATCGCGCCCACCGCCACCATACAGTCGGGCGTGGTGAATTACGCCGTCAGGGTTGAAATAGAGTCGCTGGAAGTGATGGCACAGGAACGGCAGGAAATGCGACAGCAGATGATGGCCGACATCGCCGCCGGAGAACTCCCGCCGATGCTGCAGCAGGCCGTTGACGAAGGCAGAATGACCCGGGAAGAGGCCGAGGAGATGCTGGAGCAGGGCCCACCGGCCGGTTTTACACCTCCGGAGGGATTCACGCCCCCTGAGGGCATGGAATTCCCCAACATGTCCGGCAGCCAGGCGCAGGGCCAGTTGCCGGCAATGGCACTGGAGAACTTCCAGCTTAGAGAAGGGCTGACCGTTACCGTAAGCATCATCGTGGCCGAGCGGACCGACGTACTGCTGGTACCCAACGCCGCGGTCACGCAGGAGGGGTTGCAGAGCTACGTCCAGGTGGTATTGGAATCCAGCGAGACCGAAAAACGCACCGTACAGACCGGCCTCAGCGACTGGCAGTACACCGAAATAACCGATGGCCTCACCGAAGGCGAGCAGGTCATCGTGCCACAGGGCACCGTCACCACAACATCCCAGCAGGGAGGCATGCGGATGCCTTTCTTCGGACCAGCACGCTAGGCGAAGGAATATCCCTATGATTAAACTGGAAAATATCACCAAAACATACCCGATGGGTAAAAGAGAGCTAACCGTCCTCAGGGGGGTAAACCTCCACATCAAGCAGGGCGAGCTGGTAGCGATAATGGGGCCTTCCGGGTCGGGCAAGTCCACGATACTTAACCTGATAGGCTGCCTGGATAAACCTACTTCCGGCCGGTACTACCTGGAGGATAGAGAGGTCAGCCGCTTGAACAGCGGTGAACTGGCACAGGTCAGGGGGAAGA
>JAUWZF010000251.1 GCA_030615475.1 Dehalococcoidales bacterium
TATCCCACGGGTGGCGGCCATTTTGAATACCGGGCTTACCGCCGACTGTACCGGACTGGATATCGACATCGAGAAAAGGCTCCTCCTGCAGACCCGCCCCACCTTCGGCGGCAATATCATGGCCACCATCATCTGCCCGGCCAAGCGCCCCCAGATGGCTACCGTCCGCCCACGCGTCTTTAAAAAGAACACCCCGGACGACCAACGCCAGGGGCAGATTATCAGGGTGGACTTCAAAAAAGAAGGCATCACACCAAAGACCAGGCTGCTCGACTTTATTGACGACGTCACGGAGACGGTCAAGCTGGAGGACGCCGATATCATCGTCTCCGGCGGGAGAGGACTGGGCAAGCCCGAGAATTTCAAGCTGCTCGCCGAGCTGGCGGAAGCTATGGGGGCGGCGCTGGGCTCATCCCGGGCGGCGGTTGACGAGGGGTGGATTCCCTACAGCCACCAGGTGGGCCAGACCGGCAAGACCGTCTGCCCCAAGCTCTACATCGCCTGCGGCATCTCCGGGGCCATCCAGCACCTGGCGGGCATGCAGACCTCGGACATCATCGTCGCCATCAATGACAACTCGGATGCCCCTATCTTCGAGGTGGCCACCTACGGCATCGTCGGCGACCTTTTCCAGGTGGTGCCGATGCTGATTAAGAAGCTGAAGGGGTGAGGTAGAAAAACAACTTAAACTCCTCAGGCTTGCCACAGGCACCCCGTTTACCCTATAATAATATACTGGACTCGGCTGGAGTGGAGGTGAGGTGGTATGCAGATAAATGTGTCTCAGTTGCTTCAAGAACCTATCGGGGCGATGCGGGATTACCAGGTCAACGAAGCGACTGATATTATCGGTGACGGAAAGAAATATGCGTTCCAGGGTGAATGCCACCTGCTGCGCACCCAGCGCAGTATCCTGGTGAAATGCGCCCTGAACACCGAAGTGGAACTCACCTGTAATCGCTGTCTGAGCCAGTTCCGCCACCCGTTGAAGATAAACTTTGAAGAGGAGTATTTACCTACCGTAGATGTAGTGAGTGGGGCGCCGCTGCCCATGCCTGAAGAGGCCAGCATCTTTACCATTGACGCGCGTCACACCATCGATTTAACGGAAGTGATACGTCAATATTCGGTAATGGCCGTACCGATGAAGGCGCTCTGCGATAAAAACTGTGCCGGACTGTGCCCGAGATGCGGGCATAATCTGAACCAGGGGAAATGCGACTGCCCGGCGCAGGAAATAGACCCCCGCTGGTCCGAGTTGACTAGACTGCTGTAACCACTGATAAAAAATAATCTTAAAGAACGGAGTACTTTATGGGAGCTCTACCAAAACGGAAAAAAAGCAAGTCACGTGCCGGTAACCGGCTGAGTCATAGTGCCCTGAAACCGCCGGCAACGGATATTTGTCCCCAGTGCCATAGCCCCAAAAAGCCCCACCATGCCTGCCCTACCTGCGGAACCTATAACGGGCGGGAAGTTATCAAGATGGAAGGGCAGAAAAAAGCGGCCGGCTGATTTCCCCAACAGGTGAGAGACTTCTCCTGTTTTATTTCCTCCGTTTCAAGCCTGCACAGGGAGTCTGCTTTATATCTTAGAGTTACTTAAGAGGAGGGAAAGCAACCAAGATGACGAAAGTAGCCTGGGTATTCCCCGGCCAGGGCTCTCAGTCCGTAGGCATGGGGCGCGACCTTTACGATAACGTTAAATCAGCTAAAGCTATCTTTGAACAGGCCGATGAAGCACTGGGATTCTCCATATCCAAACTCTGTTTTGAAGGCCCGGAGGATGAACTCCGCCAGACCATCAACGCCCAGCCCGCCCTGGTGACCGATGCTTTCGCCTGCCTGGAAGCCGCCCGTGAAATCAGCGGTAGCAAACTGCCCGCGCCCGCTTTTATGGCCGGCCACAGCCTCGGAGAATACACGGCGCTGGCGGTAGCCGGAGTTTTCGATTTCAGCACGGCCGTCCGACTCGCCCGCGAGAGAGGCCGGCTGATGCATGAAGCCGGACAGAAACGCGCGGGAGCCATGGCTGCCATTATCGCACTGGAGGAAGCCAGGATGACCGAGGTCTGCCGGGAGTCCGATACCGTCATTGCCAATATCAACTGTCCGGGGCAGATTGTTATCAGCGGCGCCGCTGAGAATATTACTAAAGCTATGGAAATAGCCACCGCTGCCGGGGCCAGCCGCGCTATCCCGCTCCAGGTGAGCGGCGCCTTCCATTCACCTCTGATGCAGCCGGCGGTAGAAGGCATGACTAAATATCTCGACGCCACCTCCTTCAACTCGCCGTCTATTCCCGTCATCGGAAACGTAACCGGTACACCTCTTACTAACGCCGAAGCCGTAAAAACAGAGCTGCGCAACCAGTTGACCAATCCCGTGCAGTGGCAGCGCACCATCGAATACATGGTGAATGAAGGTGTCTCCACCTTTATCGAGATAGGACCGGGCAAAGTGCTGACCGGGCTCATCAAACGCATCAACAACGAAGTCGCCACCCGGAACATCGGCGACCTGGAAGCGGTCAGGGCTTTGGGCCAGTAAACACATCGGGGGCAAGAATATGGACCTCTCAAATAAAGTAGCCATAGTTACCGGCAGCG
>JAUWZF010000124.1 GCA_030615475.1 Dehalococcoidales bacterium
TAAGAAAAACCCTATCCTGATTTCTCAGAAATATATGGCCCTCTTTGAAGGCGCCGTAGGTAATATGTACTGCGCCGACATTATAGAAACGGTGGTACTGGGACACCGACTGAATCCCGGGGACAGCGATGCGGCTATGGCGCTCTTCTCGCAGGAGAAGGGTTTTGAGAAATGCGGCCTGCCTCCGGGTTTAGTGGTAAGATTTGCCGCCGGAATTATCATCGATAGCATGAAGTAGAGACGCCGGCATACACTACTTGCCTTCTTCTTTTCTTTACAGCAGCGGAGGACTGATTGAGTTTTTTCTTAATCGCTTTAACCTATTTTGCCTATGTGTTCATTGTCGTAATGTACGCCGTAAAGGTGGTTAAGATTGTCCGAATGCCTGTTCACCTGCGGTGGGAACTGTACCCGGTTATTCACGAGCCGAAAAGCGACTATGGCAGTTCGTATTACGAGGATTTCGAGCAATGGAAGAAGAACCGTCGCAAGACGTTAAGGAAGGGCATCTTTTTCCTCCTGAGGGAGAACTTCTGCTTCAGCGAGTATTTTAAACGCAATCGAGGCTACTGGCTCGTGTTGTTTCCCTGGCATATAGGGTTCATCCTGATTGTTATTTTTCATATAGTATGTTTCTTTGGCGCGCTGGTCATGGTTGCCGGTGTCTCGGTGTCTGCCGAATCAACTTTTATCCTGGGAAGGACTTTCTATTATTTAATCCTGCTAACGGGGGTTATCAGCTTTGTCACCGGTTCTATCGGGAGTATCGGCCTTCTCATCAAGAGACTGAGTGATAAAGATTTAAGAGCCTTTACCACGCCTCAAAATTACTTTAATTACTTGTTTACTCTGGTGATTTTTCTAAGCGGCCTGTATGCCTGGTATTTTGTAGACCCAACCTTCTCTGAATACAGGGGATTCTGGAAAGGGCTTATTACACTGAGCCCGGTGCCTGTTGATTACGCGGCGGCCGCTCATATCATACTTTTCGCGTTGTTTCTCATTTACCTGCCATTCACTCGCTCCCTGCATTACATCACCAAGTTTTTCGCCTACCTGTGGATACGGTGGAACGACGCACCAAAGGATAAGAAGATGGTAGAGGAGCTTAACGGTCTTCTCGACCAGCCGGTTAGCTGGTCGGCCCCTCATATCCCGTCGGGCAGGACATGGGCTGAAATAGCGTCAGAGAAAACGAGCGATGAAGAAAAGCCTTAAATTAACCGATATTGCCAGAGGTGAAGATACTCAGCTCACCGAGATTAATCCCGACGAGCTGATACCGTTACCGCCACCCTACGATAAAGTGGAGGAACTGCCGGGGTTCAAGCGACTTACCGAAGAACAGCGGGAAAGGCTGGTCTGCAACCTCGATGGCGTTGTTTCCTACGCCGCCCTGCCCAAGCCCGGGAATAAACAGGAAGAAAAGAAGTACGTCGAGCAGTTTGTCTCGGGACTGAAAAAGCTCCTGAGCAAAGAGAACAACTGGACATTTCTACAGCCTCTGTTACTCTCGATTGATTACTGCGCCCGGTGCCAGACCTGCAATGATGCCTGCCCGATTTATCTGGCCAGCGACCTGAATGACCTCTACCGTCCCACCTATCGCTCGGAGATATTCCGGCTCCTGGTCAACAAATATGTCAGGCCCGGCGGCAAGCTGCGGGCCAAGCTTTCCGGGAGTGATATCGAGCTTAACTGGACGACTATAAGCCGGTTGTATGAATTGAGCTATCGCTGCAATCTCTGCCGGCGCTGCGCTCAGTCCTGCCCCATGGGCGTTGATAACGCCCTTATTACCCGCGAACTGCGCAAGCTCTTCAGCCAGGAGCTGGGCTGGGCTCCCAAAGAGCTTCACGAGAAGGGCACCGTGCTCCAGCTTGAGGTCGGTTCGCCCACCGGAATGAGGCCGAATGTTGCTATAGACAACCTGCATTTTCTGGATGAGGAGTTTACCGAGACCACCGGTATCGAGGTGTCGACGACGTGGGATAAGGAAGGCGCCGATATCCTGCTAATTCATAGCGCCGGCGACATTATTGCCTTTCCGGAGAGTCCCATTTCCTTCAGTATTTTATGCAATGCCGCCGGTATCAGCTGGACGCTTTCGTCGGAGGTAGGAGGCTACGACGGCGTCAACTACGGCCTGTTCTACGACGATATCCAGCTGGCCAGGGTGGCTATCAGGCACGCGCAAATAGCTAAAAAACTAGGTGTGAAAAAGATAGTCATGGGCGAGTGCGGGCACCAGCACAAGGCCTTTATGACCGTAGCCGACAGGTTGCTTACCGGCGACCTGGACATACCGCGGGAGAGCGTGATGACCTTCCTGGAGAACCTGGTTTTCAGCGGTAAGATTGAGTTCGACCCGTCGAAGAATGATTTTCCGGTGACCCTTCACGACCCCTGCAACATAGTGAGAAATCTGGGAATAGTCGAGCCCCAGCGCCGTATTTTAAACTATCTCTGCCCGCAGTTCCGCGAAATGACGCCCCACGGAGTGGACAACTACTGTTGTGGCGGTGGCGGCGGCTTTAGCGTGATGTCCGATGTCAATTTCACCGACTGGAAGGTGCATGTTGCCGGCAGGATGAAGTTCAAACAGGTCATTGAGGCTTTCGACGGTCAGCCTGGCCCGGAGGTTAAGAAATACATATGTGCCCCGTGCCTGAACTGCAAGATGCAGTTCCGCGATTTGCTGGATTACTATGGGGCGAGAGAAAAATCCGGCATTATCTGCGGCGGCCTTGCCGAATTGATCGTCAACGCCATGGTTGACATGAAAAAGCCTTTCATCGGATGGGAAGAGCGTTAGCGAATAGATTGGCACGGCGGCTCTGGTTGTACCTGGGATTGTTAAATAATGTCATTCTCGGGCTTCAGCCTGAAGGCTTGACCCGAGAATCCAGACTACCTTTACCCGTCTGGATTCCCGCTGGAGTTTACCCCGTACGCCAATACGGGGCGGGAATGACTTTCTGCAGGTAGGTCCCTTACTGATTGATATCTACTGGAACAGGTACTTCCGCCACTCGTCCCGCTTGCTCACGTAATGATAGGGGACGATATAGAAGGGGCCGCCGGTGGGGGGTTGCGGAGGGCGAATGAGCTTCATGCCGGCTTCCTTCGGCGTCCGGCCCGCTTTCTTACGATTACAGGCGACACAAGCACTGACGACGTTTTCCCAGGTATGCTGACCGCCGCGATAGCGCGGTATGACATGGTCCAGCGTGAGGTGCCGGCTCTGCTCGCCGCAGTACTGGCAGGCGTAGCGGTCACGATTGAATATCTCGTAGCGGGTCATCTTTCTTTCCCGGCGGGGCCGTTTAATAAACCGGGAAAGACGTATGACCGACGGCAGCGGAACGGTTTGACTGATGGTGTGAATGTAGCCGAGTCCGTCCTCGATCATCTCCGCCTTGCCCTGAAAGACAAGCACCACCGCCCGGCGGGCGCGGCACACCGTCAACGGCTCGAAGCTCTGGTTCAAGACCAGTACCGGGAGGTTAATCATCGGCTTCCTTTCAGGCGTAACTGCCCCTATTTTACTGCAAAGCTGCGTGAGGTGCAAGGCGAGGCTAAACCCTGATTACGAGGTACTTCTCAGACCGGTACAGGACTCTCCGTAAAAATCACACCGTTTTCTTCTCAACAGTTGCTTTAAGCCGTTCGTAAGTATTATCTCCCTGAGAGAAGGGGCAGACCTTGATACAGATGGCGCAACCCGCCGTCTTGGAAAAATACTCGAAACACCTGTCGCGAATGATGCAGGTACGTACGGCACCGATACCGGGAACATCAGGCACGTTAGTCACCCTGTCGTTGCGTATCGCCTGCGTCGGGCATTCCTTCTCGCAAATCGTGCACAGTTCACAGTACTCTTCAATCCAATCGTGGTCACGATTGTCGGTGAACTCGAAGTACCTGTGTTCGATGAATACAGGAGCGAGGCGGACACGAGGCCCGAACTCCGGAGTTATTAGAATACCAGAGCGACCCTGCCAGCCCATCCCCGCCTTGCCGGCGAGGGACGGGTTATTGACAAGTCCCCCCATGGGATGATTGCTCTGACACCGCACGCCCTGTTTACGCAACCATCGGGCAATATCGTTTACCACCAGACCGAGGCTGGAGTAGACACGCATCACCTCCTGGCTGGTCTGGAAACCAGGGGCACGGGCAATCTTGTCCTTATTCATCTCCTGTATCACCACAAGGGCATACCGAAAGAGGGTGAACTTATTCCGGAATATCATCTGCCGGGGCAGTTCCGTGAACCCTATTCTAACATCATGCCACTTCTTCCCGACGAGCTTATGCAACTCATCCCAGAGAGCGGGTTTAGGTTCAAACGGAGCAGGTTCCGGTTTGTCGTAATACGGTTCGATATCCTGCCAGCTCTGGCTCATTCCCTTTTGTAGATTGCGCATCGTCTTGAGCATGCGAGGGTTCGGCCTGCCCGGAGACCCCATGGGGGGTACCCCGCCGGGCGGCCTGGAGTCTGCGCGGTCTGCAGGTGGACGCTCAAATCCGCTGCGAATAGAATCGGGAGAAGCCGGATAGATATAATCAGGGTGTTCCCTGCCCCATTCCAGATAGCGAGTTTCATATTTCAGGAAGTCCGGTGGTCTCATAGACGGCCTTT
>JAUWZF010000188.1 GCA_030615475.1 Dehalococcoidales bacterium
TTACCGGCAGTCCTTTCCAGCCTCACGGCACACGACTTGAGCGCCGGGGCTTTAGCTTGAGGGTCGAGCACGGTATTAAATAACTCATAAACCGGGCTGGCGGGGAAAGATATCGGCATGAAGAGCAGACCGTGGGGCAGCGTGTTACTGACCTTAGCGGTTGTTGAAAGCTCCCCCTGCGCCGATAAAACCCTGACGTTATCGCCGTCACCGATGCCCAGGTCGGCGGCATCAATATTGCTTATTTCCAGGAAAGCCCCGGGGGAGAACCGACTCAACCGGGCCGACCGTGAGCTCCGCGAGCCGGTGCCGAAGTGGTACCGGCTGGAGCCGACCATCAGGGTAAAGGGATAGCCGTCCGCAGCCACATCTACCGGAGGCTTATATTCCACGGGAGAGAACCGCCCGAACCCGCTGGGGAAGAGCCCCTTATGAAGACGCCTGGTTCCCGGGCTGCTGCTTTCAACATCGCCCCAGTCCAGGCCCATCGCATCGGCATCGGCGTAGGCAACGTGACGGTAGAAGGGGACCATCTCTTCGATTTCCTCCATGACCTCCTGATGAGAAGCGTAGGGCATCGGGGAACCCATTATCTCGGCCAGTCGAAGCAGTACCTCCACGTCCGGCAGGCTGTCGCCGGAAGGTTCAATAGCTTGATGCAGTCGCTGGACTCTCCCCTCGAAGTTGGTAAACGTCCCCTCTTTTTCAGCGAAGCTGGCCGCCGGCAGGACCACCGAGGCGAACTTTACCGTCTCCGTGGGGAACATATCCGTGACCACCAGAAAGTCGAGGGAAGACAGGGCTTGCTTGACAAGAGCCGGCTGCGGGAAGCTGGCTACCGGGTTTTCTCCCATGATGAGCATCCCTTTGACCTTTCCTTCCCCGGCCGCCTCCATCATTTCCAGGGCCGACAGCCCGTCTTCGGCCGGCAAGGAGCACCCCCAGCGTTCCTCGAACCTCTTCCTGTTTTCAGCTTCATCGACGCTCTGGTAACCGGGCAGGAAACCGGGCAGGGCCCCCATGTCGCAGGCCCCGTGGGCGTTATTTTCCCGCTGCAAAGCGAAGATTCCACCGCGCCTTCCGGTATTCCCGGTGAGCATGGCCAGGTTGGCGATGGCGGCGACGGCATCGGTCCCGGAGGTATATTGAGTAATTCCGTTCCCGTAGACAATGGAGGCTTCTTCGGCCCCGGCCAGGAGGCGGGCAGCCATCTGTATATCCTTTTTAGGGATACCGGTCACCTTTTCCACGTGGCCGGGGGTATAATTTTGCAGACTCTTCACCCAGCCGGCATAGTTGTCCGTCATGCGGGTAACGAACTCAACATCGAGCCTCTTTTCGTCGATAATTACCCTGGCCAGGCCGTTCAGCAGGGCCACATCGGTACCCACTCCGGGCCTGAGCCAGAGGCCGGCAAATTGATTCAGCGGGGTATTACGGGGGTCAATGACGATGAGTTCCGCCCCTTTGAATCTGGCCGCCCGCTTGATGGCATAGGCCACCGCCGGTGCCGAGATTTCCGGATTGGCGCCAATGACCATGATAACCCGCGACCGCTCCAAAGCATCGAGTGAACCTGTCGTACCGGCGTACCCGATAGAGGCTCCCAGACCGGTACGGCTGGCCGCGCTGTAAAGTCGGCTGCCGTTATCAATATTGTTCGTGCCCAGAACGCCACGCGCGAATCTCTGGAGCAAGTAGTTCTCTTCATTGGTGCACTTGGAGGAGCCGAAGACAGCCAGGGCGCCGGCTCCATGTTCTTCCTTGATTCGCCCGAAGCCTTCGGCCACCTGCGCCAGCGCCTCTTCCCAGGTCGTCTCCTGTAATTCACCGTCCACCTTAATCAGTGGCCGGGTCAATCTCTGCGGACTGTGAATAAAATCGTACCCGTAATTGCCGCGGACACAGAGTGCCCCCCGGTTCACCGGGCTATCAACAGCCGGCCTGGCCTCGACTATTCTACCGTCTTTAATACCCAGACAGAGGGTACAGCCACAGCCGCAATAAGGGCACACCGTCGTGACCACGGTCGTCGCGGTGCCGGTGTATACCCTCTCCTTCTCCATGAGGGCCCCGGTGGGACAGATAGCCACGCAGGCCCCGCAGAAGGTGCATTCGGATTTCTCCAGCGGCATGTCGTTCAGCGTCGCCGGTTTAGCCATGGTGCCGCGGTCCATATAGTCGATGGCCCCTTCCACGACCAGTTCCTGGTCGACCCTGATGCACTTGCCGCACATGATGCACTTGGAGAGGTCACGCTCGATAAAGGGATTGACCTCCTCGATGACGTCCGTCTGGGGGATTCTCTGAAATTCAATAAGACCGATACCCATCTCCGCGGCCAGCTTGCGTAACTGACAGCGGTTGCCCTTGTCGCAGACAAGACAGATATCGGGGTGACTGGCCAGCATAAGCTCGAGGATTTTCTTCCGGTGTTCCACAACCCTCGGCGAGTTAGTATTGATGGTCATTCCCGGCGCGATGGGGGTAACACAGGAAGCGTGTAAAGCACCGGAGCGCTCGTCTTCCACCAGGCAGAGTCGGCAGGCACCCGTCGAGGCGAGGTTGGGGTCATGACAGAGAGTGGGTATATAAACGCCGGACTCTCGTGCCAGGTCCAGAATCGTCGTTCCGGCGTAACCACTGACCTCTACCCCATTTAACGTAATGGTGACTGCTTCCATTCACACTCTCCGCTGGCTCTATTGCTTTGGCTGGAGCGACTCTATCCATGACTGGTCGCCCCGGGCTACCGACCGTATTCCGGTTAAAAGCCGGGAGCTGGCAGCCGCTTTGGGAATGAAGCCCACGGCTCCCGCCTGGCGGCTGGCCAGAACGTTCGCTTCATCATCATACTGGGTCAGCATCAGCACCTTGGCCGACTTGTATTTCTGGCATATCTCTTTAGCGGCGTCCAGTCCGTTCATCACCGGCATGACAATATCCATGACGACCACGTCAGGCAGGAGCTCCTTGGTTTTTTCCAGTGCTTCCTGGCCGTTAATCGCCTCGCCAACCACCTGTATATCCCGCTGCAGGTTAAGCACCGACCTGATGCCGTCCCTGACAACGGCGTGGTCGTCCACAATCAATACCCTTATCTTCCTCGTCGCCCTATCCAGTAATTTCTGGATACGGGGTATCAGCGCCACCGGGTCGACAGGCTTGGCCAGGAAGTCCTCGGCATCACACTGCATCCCTTCATCCATTCTCCAGCCCTTGAGCAGCTGTTTCTCCGGCGGGGCATTAATAACCATGATGGGCAGGTTGCTGAACCCCAGCGTCTGCTTCATCCACTTGTGGAACAGGAAAGCGTCGCCGCGGGGCATGATAGTGCCCAGGAC
>JAUWZF010000011.1 GCA_030615475.1 Dehalococcoidales bacterium
AGGGGGATTAAGGGGGTGAGGTTAGTAAATATCTTAGTATAAGCGTTGGAATAAATAAGAAAAAGCACAGTTATTATAAGACTGTGCTCTAACCATCTGAGCTACGAGCCCGTCTTCGCCTTTGTTACACCAGCTGGTAGCACCTCTTCCACCTTCTTACACATCTCAGCAAAATCCGCCTCAATTATTTTCTGATCTAGGTCCGGGGCCGTCTCATGCCCCATCTCCGTTCCACCCCTAAAGATGCCTATCCTGCCTTTAACAGACAGTCGAACATCCGCGACCACATCAAGCTCCTGCTCACGTTCTGACATTTTAGCCATAGCCTTATAGGCCTCTCCTTCTACTGTTGCCACCAGGAAAGCCTTTGAAACCCGCGAAGAGATAGCCAGGAAGATTATTCCCAAAATTAACGGCACAATTCCTCCGACACCAGCTATTTCCCCATTAGCCACAGCAACCAAGATCAGCACCGCACCCAGCACCGTCAACACGATTCCAGTAATCAAATACCCTTTGTGTCTACCCTTTGACAACACCTTCTCACCACGCACTTTCTCCTTGAAGGTAGCCGTGTCGGAAATAGGAGATTTCTTCAAGCGAAGCTCTTCTGTATCCTCCTCATCATCAGGCCCCCTCACTTCTACAAAATCATAGCCTAAGTCTTCAACGCTATCCCTCACAGCCCTGAAAACTCTCTGTGGCGAGCCAACCCGAGAATCCTTCTTCCAGTTAAAGGTGAACTGCTCCGCCTTCTCCGTCTGCTTACTCTTCATGACGTACGCTCTAACCAACTGAGCTGTTAGCCCATGCAATTATACCAAGTATGAAACCAAAAGGTATCATTACAAAAACCATTGATTTAACTACTGCGACGAAAACGTTTGTCCACAAATTCATGAAGGTATCAAGAGGAAGCATCCCCAGAATTGTGAAAACACCAAGTATTGCTATAGATAGAATTAAAATTTCCCTCATCACTTAATTTTACTACGAGAAATCTAGATAAACAAGCTCTTGTGAAACAAAAAAACCTTAACCCCTGGATAGCGGAAGGAAAGCTTTACACTGGCCTGTTTATCAGCCAGTGACCGACCTAGGAGAATAGGTTCACACCAATTAATCTCCCTAGAAAGGAGGTGATCCAGCCGCAGCTTCCGCTACGGCTACCTTGTTACGACTTCGTCCCAATCGCCGACCTCACCCTAAACAACTGCCCCCCCGCAAGCGGGGTTAGCTCATCGGCTTCAGGTGTTGCCGACTTTCATGACGTGACGGGCGGTGTGTACAATGCCCGAGAACGTATTCACCGCACCGTGCTGATGTGCGGTTACTAGCAACTCCGACTTCATGCAGGCGAATTTCAGCCTGCAATCCGAACTGAGGATGGCTTTTAAGGATTAGCTCCGGATCGCTCCAGTGCAACCCATTGTACCACCCATTGTAGCGTGTGTGTAGCCCAGGGCATAAGGGCCATACTGACTTGACATCATCCCCTCCTTCCTCCCCGTTTTGCGGGGCAGTCTCGCCAGAGAAATTAACTGGCAACAGGGGTTGCGCTCGTTATGGGACTTAACCCGACACCTCACGGCACGAGCTGACGACAGCCATGCAGCACCTGTGATGGTTCCTGACTCAACAGGTCGCTAACCTTTCGGCTCGCTACTACCAACATGTCAAGCCCTGGTAAGGTTCTTCGCGTTGCATCGAATTAAACCACACGCTCCGCTGCTTGTGCGGGCACCCGTCAATTCCTTTGAGTTTTAGTCTTGCGACCGTAGTCCCCAGGCGGGATACTTAAAGCGTTAGCTTCGGCACGGAGGGGGTCGATACCCCCCATACCTAGTATCCATCGTTTACTGCGTGGACTACCAGGGTATCTAATCCTGTTTGCTACCCACGCCTTCGGACCTCAGCGTCAGTTACAGCCCAGGAAGCCGCCTTCGCCACTAGTGTTCCTCCCGATATCTACGCATTTCACCACTACACCGGGAATTCCACTTCCCTCTGCTGCACTCTAGCCCATCAGTATCGAATGCACCCTCCCAGTTAAGCCGGGAGATTTCACATCCGACTTGAAAAGCCGCCTACGCCCGCTTTACGCCCAGTAAATCCGGATAACGCTCGCCCCCTACGTATTACCGCGGCTGCTGGCACGTAGTTAGCCGGGGCTTATTCCCCGGGTACCGTCATTATTCTTCCCCGGGAAAAGGGGTTTACAACCCGAAGGCCTTCTTCCCCCACGCGGTGTCGCTGGGTCAGGCTTTCGCCCATTGCCCAATATTCCTTGCTGCTGCCTCCCGTAGGAGTCTGGGCCGTGTCTCAGTCCCAGTGTGGCTGATCGTCCTCTCAAACCAACTAACGATCGTAGCCTTGGTAGGCCGTTACCTCACCAACTAGCTAATCGTACGCAAGCCCCTCCTCAAGCGCCCGAAGGCTTTAGTGATGGCGCTTTACCACCATCACCACATGCGGTATTAGCTCCGATTTCTCAGAGTTATTCCCCACTTAAGGGCAGGTTACTTACGTGTTACTCACCCGTCCGCCACTAGCCACCGAAGTGGCTCGTTCGACTTGCATGCATAAAGCACACCGCCAGCGTTTATCCTGAGCCGGGATCAAACTCTCCAAAAAAAAGGGTTTACTGTTTGAACCTTCCTTCCGCTATCCAGTTGTTAAGGTACGAAATGTCCCACTCGGGGACGCTATTAATAATAGCACAGGCAATTCCTCATTGTCAATGATTTTTCTGCTTATTAATCAGCCTTCTTACCCGGCGATGGTTTCTGAGAAAGAGCCTCGCTCAGCCCCAGAACATTAACCAGCTTGGACTGGTCGGATACAATAAGCTTGCTATTGTCCTGCAGGGCAGCCTGCGTAACTTCAAGCTGTTTCAACACCTGCGCATTGCCAATAAAATACTTGTCGGCAGCCACAGATACGTTCTCAATGGCCTGTGCCTCACCTTCCGCCCGCAGGATGGCGGCTTGCCGGTCACCTTCAGCCAACAGTATGGCGTTCTGTTTATCACCCTCCGCCTCCAGAATCTGCTTCTGCCGGTAGGCTTCCGCCTCCAGAATGACAGCCCGCTTTTCTCGTTCCGCTTTCATCTGCTTGCTCATGGCATCGCTGATGTCGTGGGGCGGTTCAATCTCCTTCACTTCCACCCTGGTCACTTTTACCCCCCATTTGTCCGTAGCCTCATCGAGGGTTTCCCTCAGGGCGGCATTGATGCGCTCTCTTGACGTCAGGCACTCGTCCAGGCTCATCTCGCCGATTACGTTCCTGAGATTGGTCTGGGCCAGCTTGCTGACAGCCACATAGAAATTGGCGACTTCATACCTGACGGCTTTGGCATCGGTCACGTAGTAATAAACGACGGCGTCTACCGTTACCGTGACATTGTCCCTGGTAATGACCGGTTGTGGCTGTATATCGAGTACCGTTTCTCTCATGTCTATTCTGGATACCAGAGAATCGACAAACGGCATGATAATCCTGAGGCCCGGTTCCAGTGTCTCCTTGTATCTGCCGAATCTTTCGATTAGGCCTTTTTCGGCCTGGTGGATAATTGTGACTGCCTTGGCAAGAGCGATAATGAAGACCAGCGCCAGTATTACGATTACGACTATAACCCCTGCACCCATATTACTGTTTACCTCCTTCTGTCTTTTTTACCGTTAATGTAACGCCACTGATACCAGTGACGGTTATCTCCTCGCCTTCTTTAATGTCCTCCTCCGCCCTTGCCCGCCATTCTTCGTATCCTATCTTTACCAGTCCGATGCCGCCTCTGCCGATGTCCTTCTGGACTATGCCCCTTTTGCCGATAATGGTATCTATGTTTGTTTTCTCTTTGGCAACTGCCATCCTTTTATGTACATATCTGCGGCCGGCAACCACATAAATAACACAGATAACGCCGGTAACAATGGCGGTCCAGACCCAGAAATCCATTGACAGTGTTATCACTCCGCCCAGAATAAAAGCAGTGCCGATGAATACCAGGTCAAGTCCGGTCTCGATACCGATGATAAGTTCCAGCAGAATCATCACTAAACCGACAGCTATAAAAATCAACCATGCCCATGAATCAAAGAATGTGACCTCAATCAAGCCATTTCCCATCGGTATTTCCTTTCTTAGCAGTCATATGCTTACTTAGTGGTCGTAATTGTAGTGGAAAATAAATGTATTGTCAACTTTTTTCAGTTCAATAACTTTTAAACTATTAACAAATTTGTTTACGAAATGTTTATGCCACTCGCTTCGCTGTTTATTTACTTTTCATATCATCCGGTCTACACTAAGGGGTCGGAGAGATACGCAAGAAATGAACTCTGCCGAAAATCCACAATTGCATCATGGGGGTTTTAAAGACTTATGCTGGGCATGACAACGACCAATGACCCCGGTACGACCGGTGTCCGGGATATTGCCGAGGCCCTGGGCGGTGGTATCCATGAAGGTTCTCTGGTGCTGGTAGAAGGTGAAGCCAGGACCGGGAAGAGCGTATTATGCCAGCACATAGCCTATGGTGTTCTACACTCTAAAGGAAGCGCGGTTGCCTATTATTCCTCAGAATACAATTCTGAGAAACTTATTGCCCAGATGGATTCCATGTCTCTGGATACCAGACATGAATTGGTGACCGACCTTTTTCGCACCTATAAAATGGGTTCGCGAAATGTTTTAAGAGACGCTGGAAAATCACTTCAGCTCATCCTCAACCATATTGTAGAGCTGCCGGAGCGGTTTAAGCTGGCTATCGTGGACTCGCCGTCGCCGTTTCTATCCCGTGTTAGCCTGGTGGTTAAGGTGGACTTCTTACAGGCATGCAAGGAACTGTGCGAGCAGGACCGGTCGATTGTCCTGGCCCTGGATACCCATGTCTTCGAGCGTAAGGCGCTTTTCCGCGCCTACGCGATGAGTGATTATTACCTCAGGCTCAGGTCGCAAGATGTGATGCTGGACACGGGCCAGGTTGATACCCGGGTCATCAAGGCTTTAGAGGTAACCAAACTGGCCGGCGCGGAACGCTGGGGACAGGAAGGCATTAAGTTCGAAATAAAACCCAAAGTGGGCATTCAGCTTCTTCCCTTCGTTCAGGTTAAAGTCTAGCCTCTATTACCCCGCCAGAGATTCTTAGAAGCCATTCTTTTGCTTTGCCTCTTGTGGTATTATCTATCTGTGGTCAACCCGGTTATCGGGCGGTTATAGAATGGCGCCTAAAGGTTTATCATCATCTTCAATTACCGAAGGACTGGCTACCAGCTTCATCGGGCAAAAGGTTGTCTATTATCCGCGTCTGCCCTCCACTATGGACACGGCCCGGCTTGAGGCCCGGCGGGGAACTGCCGAGGGTACCGTTATCATCGCCGGGGAGCAGACCGAAGGCCGGGGCAGAATGCAGCGTACCTGGCTTTCCCCGTCAGGAAACATAGCTTTGTCTATCGTTCTCTATCCGGAGATTGCCAGTCTGCCTTACCTGGTTATGATAGCTTCTCTGGCGGTAGCACACAGTATTGAGACCGTTACCGACCTGAAAACACGGATAAAGTGGCCTAATGATATCCTTATCGGCGGTAAAAAGGTCTGTGGGATTCTGATTGAGAACGAGGTGAAGGGGAACAAGGTAGCCTATGCCCTTATCGGTATCGGCATCAATGTGGCCTTGAAGGCTTCCGATGTTGCCGGGATATCGGCCGCGGCTACCAGTCTCAAAGACGAACTGGACAGGAGCGTGTTACGGGCGAATATCATCCGGCGCCTCCTGACCGAATTCGAGCGGTTGTATCTGCTCCTGCCGGCGGGGGAATCCATTTACGAAGCGTGGCGGGATAGCCTGGAAACACTGGGTAAAAGAGTTGTGGTAAAGTCGGGCGATAACGTTCTTGAGGGTATTGCCGAATCCGTCGATGAAAGTGGCGCCCTGGTGCTCCGTTGTGTTGACGGTAGTCTGGCCAGAGTTGTCGCCGGGGATATTACCCTGCGCGATAATTAGCAAAGAATGATTTCCCCACCCCCAGAGGTGAAAAAGGGGGTGGGGAAATACCTTGACCGAATAAAGTTACTGGTTATTTACCTGATATTTATTTTTCCTCGCGGCCGATAGTAAATGCTTTGAGAAACTCTATGGGCAGCGGGAAGATTATGGTGCTGTTCTTCTCACTGGCTATCTCGGCGAGCGTTGATAGAAAGCGGAGCTGTATGGCTGCTGGCTCTTTGCCAATTATACCGGCCGCCTGAGCCAGCTTCTCCGAAGCTTGGAGCTCACCCTCAGCGTGGATGATTTTAGCTCGCCGCTCTCTCTCGGCTTCAGCCTGAGCCGCCATAGACCGCTTCATTTCCTCGGCAAGCTCAACTTCCTTGATTTCCACGGTGCTGACCTTGACTCCCCACGGGTCGGTATGTTCGTCAATTATTTTTTGCAGCATCTGGTTAAGTTTTTCTCTTTGCATCAATAGTTCGTCAAGCTCAGATTGCCCCAGGATATTCCTCAGAGTAGTCTGAGATATCTGTGAGGTAGCCCTGATGTGGTCCAGAACCTTAACCACGGAAGACTCAGGGTCGACCACGCGGAAATAGACCACGGCATTGACGCGGACGGTAACGTTATCCTTGGTGATGACTTCCTGCGACGGAACATCCATGGTCACGACACGCAGGTCGACCTTCACCATGCGGTCGATAAAGGGGATGATGAGAAATAGTCCGGGTCCCCTGGCACCAACCAGACGGCCCAAGCGGAAAATAACACCGCGCTCATACTCGGTGACAATTTTAACTGTCATGGGAATAAGTATGAGTAGAACAACAACAATAGCGATAATAGCTGGAATCATTTGATGACCTCCTTTATTCTTTCTTGGTTACTCTTAATTTTAGACCTTCAACCTTGGTAATAATCACCTCCTCTTCAGGCTCTACCCGGCCTTTGTCAGCTATGGCTGTCCAGCGTTCCCCCTCAACGAGAATCACCCCTTTGGGCTCCAGGGCTATCTCGACTACAGCCGTTCTCCCCACCAGGTCTTCCTTACCGGCAGATACCTGCCTCTGGTGGGCCCGGATTGACCAAATAACTACAAAGACAATGACAATAACAATGATAATTGCTAGCACGACTATCAACCAAACTGGCATATATAACAAAGAGACCCTCCTTTTTTGTTGATATTAATTTACTTGACCGGTTGCTTTTTATTGACGTACAGGGTTAGGCCGTCGACCCGGTTGATGACTACTTCTTCCCCGGGGTTTATTTCGCCATCTTCGGAGACGGCATTCCAGCGCTCTCCTTTGAAGAATACGGTGCCCTCGGGCTTCAGGGCGATTTTTACCGTGGCTGTCTTGCCGATCAGGTCCTCGCGCCCGGTCTTGGCCTGCTTGCGGTGGGCGCTTATGGCGCGGTGGATGACGAAGCTAAGGACCCCGGTGATAGTGATGGTCACGGTGGCGATAAGCCACGGGTCTATCCTGAATACGGGGGATGCCCCCTGGAACAGGATTAATGAGCCGATAACCAGCGCTACGACACCGCCGGCGGTGAATATCCCGAAGGTAGTCGTCAGCACTTCACCGATGAAGAGACCGATGGCCAGAACGATGAGTAATATCCCGGCGTAATTTACCGGCAGCATTCCCAGCGAGTAGAAGGCCATCAGCAGGCTGATGCCGCCGACCACTCCCGGGAAAATAAGGCCTGGATTGAATATCTCCACCATGATACCCATCGTGGCTATACTGAGCAGTAAATACGCTATATTGGGGTCGGCGATGGCGTACAGGAAACTCTCAATGGTCCGCATGGGGACGTCATTGATAATGGCGTCACGGGTTTGCAGCGTGACTACCTGGTTGTTGAGCAGGGTTACCTGCCGGCCGTCCAGCTGAGCGACGAGGGTTTCGAGGTCGGGGGCAACCATGTCGATGACATTGAGTTCCAGGGCTTCGCTCTCGGTGGCGGAGACGCTCTCGCGCACGGCGTTTTCTGCCCATTCCATGTTGCGCCCGTGAGTCGCGGCGAGACTCCTGATATAGGCGGCGGCATCATTGAGTATCTTTTCTTCCATGGCTCCGGGTATGTCTTCACCGCCCATTGCCACCGGGTGCGCGGCGCCAATGGCGGTGTTCGGTGCCATAACCGCAACATGGGCGGCGATGGTAATGAAGACTCCAGCCGAAGCTGCCCTTGCTCCCGACGGAGCGACATAGACGACCACCGGTACGCGGGAGTTGACGATGAGCTGGATGATATCACGCATGGCGGTGTCCAGTCCGCCGGGTGTGTCCAGCTGGATGATAAGAGCCTGTGCCCCGCTGTTCTCGGCCTCTTCAATGCCACGCTCCACGTAGTCAATCAGGACGGGATTAATAGCCCCCTTGATGGTAAGAACGTTGACATGGGGAGTCTGCGCATAGACGCCGGCACCTATAGACAGGGCCAGCAACAGAAATGCGAGCGCCAGTATTATTCGTCTGATTTTAATCATAACTTGAAACCTGCAAATTCCATCTCATTATAATTGTATAACAGTTTTAATGCAATTTAAACTGCGCTTGATAGACAAGGAGCTTTCATTGGTCGGAATTGAATAGCTGCGTAAATTAGTGTAAATTAATATAGTATTTATGTTCCAGGTGTATGAGGAAAAAGCATGAAAATCCAGAGGTGTAAAGGGATGCGGGACCTCTCCACTGCGGAAATGACGGTATTCCGCCTGGTGGAGGGGATATGCCGCGATGTCTGTTCCGGCTGGGGCTATCAGGAGGTCAGGACGCCGACCATCGAGTACCTGCACCTGTTTACCTCGGCGGGGACGCTGACTCCCGGCATGCTGGGTAAGGTGTATTCTTTCCTGGACTGGGACGGCTGGAGTGGGGAGAGGGTGGTGTTGCGTCCTGACGGCACTATTCCGGTCGCTCGACTGTACACCGAAAGCCTGCAGGGCCGGGGACTGGCCAGGCTCTTTTATGCCGCGAACATATTTATTTTTGAAGAGGTCGGGGAGAAAACGAGGGAGAGGTGGCAGTGCGGGGCCGAGCTTATCGGGGCGGGGTCGGCCATGGCTGAAGTCGAACTGATAGCGCTGTCCCTGGAAGTCCTGAAGAAACTGGGACTGAAAGGCGTGGAACTGCGGCTGTCGCACGCCGGTCTGATTAAGGCGTTGCTGGTAAAACTCGGTCTCAGCCCGGAAGAGCAGAATAAAATGTTCGACCGTATTCTGGATGGGGATGCCGAAGCGCTGGCTGAAGTCAGCCGGGAGTCGCCGGAGGTCGGCAATACTCTGCGGCCTTTCCTGAGTCGGAAAGGGCAATCGCCCGGGTTTCTCAGGGACCAGAGGGCTCTCCTTGCCCGGAGCGTGCCGGAAATTAGCCCGCACCTCGATGATTTCCTGAAGACCGTGGCCCTTCTGGATGAACTGGGGGTAAAGTATCAGATAAACATTGCCTCCGGGGCCGGCTTTGAATACTATACCGGCATGATATTTCAACTCTTCATCGGCAAAGAGAAGGTGGGCGGGGGAGGTCGGTACGACGCCCTGATTCCGTCCATGGGGGGTGGGGATGTGCCCGCCTCCGGCTTTGCGCTGTACCTCGACCGCCTGATGGACCTGGCGAAATCGGAGGCCATCGTCGGGCCGGTGGCCCGGAGAGTTCTGGTACGGGTAAAGTCCGGCAATGCCATGAAGGAGGCTTTTAAAGTAGCCGACAACCTGCGTAGGGCCGGATATACCGCCGAGCTTGACCTCGATGGTAAAAAAACTGATTTAAAGTGGGTAATCGAGGTACAGAGCGAGGTACCGACGTTCACGCTGGTTGACAATGTAAAGTCCAGACGGGTCGATTTTGAGACATACAACGAGGTTCTAAAACAAATGGAGGGGGAAGGTGGCGATAAAGATAGCCCTGCCTAAAGGGCGTTTATTGAGAAAGACGGCGGCCGTGCTCCAGAAGGCGGCATGGGGCCTGGACGAATACCACTCCAACATGGGTTTCTACCGGCCCAGGTCGGAAAAATTCCCGGACGTTCTTATCAGGGTCTTTCACGAGAAGGATATCCCCATCCAGATAGCCATGGGGAACTACGACCTGGGGATTTGCTGCCTGGACTGGATTGAAGAGCTGCTGGCGAAATACCCCAGCAGCGACCTCGTCAAGGTAAGAGACCTCTTGTACGGGGAGGGTGCGTTATATGTGGCATCCACCTCCGTACCGGGAGACCTGCGGCAGAACGGGGCCCCGATACGTATCGCCAGCGAGTATCCCAATCTGGCAGAAACTTTCGCGCTAAGGAAGCGTATGAGTCGTTTCAGCATCTTCCCGGTGTGGGGTGCCGCCGAGGCCTACCCTCCGGAGAATGCGGACATGGTTTTGCTTTCGGCTAAAGCCGGTGAGGAACTGGCCGACTACGGTATGGTGCCGGTAAGCAAGATGCTCGACTTCAGCGCCTTTCTCATTGCTAATAGAAATAGCTGGGAGACCAAGAACCTTGATAAACTGGTAGCGTCCATTTGCGATACGTTGCCGGAAGTCGAGAAAAAGGCGACTGTCAGGGAAGAAGTCGGTCAAGCGGGAATAAAGGCGCGTAAACGTGCTGTAAAAGCAGCCGGGGATACCGTCAGGCTGGCCCTCCCCGACGGGCACCAGCAGCAGCCGACGGTTGACTTATTAAACAGGGCCTGTATCGAGGTTGACGACTATCCGTCGGAGACGGGGAATCGCCGCCCGAAAATTAACATTGACGGCGTAACGGTCAAGGTTATCCGACCTCAGGATATGCCGTTGCAGGTGGCCAACGGGAATTTCGACCTGGCGATTACCGGGCGGGACTGGCTGACCGAACACCTGGACCAGTTCCCGTCGAGTCCGGTTAAGGAACTTCTGGACCTTAAGTCCAGCCGGGTAAGAATCGTGGCGGTAGTCAGCCGGGAGCTTTCGGTCGATGATACCGGCGGTTTGCGGCAGCTCATTGCCGAAAGGGAAGAACCGTTTCGGGTCGCCTCGGAGTATGTGAATATCGCTGACAAGTACGCCCGGGACAATCACCTCGGGCACTACCGGGTAATTCCCACCTGGGGGGCCACCGAAGCCTTCCTGCCGGAAGACGCCGACCTGCTTATAGAGAATACGGAGACGGGGCGGACTATTGCCCGGCACAACCTTAAGATAATCGACACGCTCTTCGAATCGACGGGCTGCCTTATCGGTAATGCAGGTACCGTATCCGATTCTGCTAAAAACAGGCGGATTGAGGCTCTCGTGAAGCGACTGCGGGCGGCTGTAGAGGATATATAAATGAGAATCATCGAAGGCTTTAAATCGGCAAAGTCAATATTGTCCCGGCAGACCCCGAAAGAGTCGCCGGGCAGTGACGACCGCGAGCGGGTAGTCAGGCAAATCGTCAACGATGTGCGTGAAAGAGGCGATGCCGCCCTTTTTGAGTACACCGAGAAGTTCGACGGCGTTAAATTGACCTCGCTGGAGGTAGATAAAAAGCAGATAGACCGGGCTTACCGTGAGGTAGATGCCGGACTTCTCTCCGCCCTGAAACTGGCCGCAGAGCGAATAACTGCTTTCCACACGGAGCAGAAAAACATTCTCTTGCGTGAGAGTACCGGGGCGAATTTAGGCTGGCTGATACGCCCGCTGAAACGGGTCGGTGTCCATGTCCCCGGTTTCTCGGCACCGCTGCCGTCATCGCTGCTGATGACGGCCGTTCCCGCCAGGGTGGCCGGTGTTAAAGAGGTCATCCTGGTGACGCCGCCGGGAAAGCAGGGAAAGGTCTCGCCGATAACGCTGGCGGCGGCAAAGATAGCCGGGGTCGACCGTGTTTTTGCCATCGGCGGCGCCCAGGCCATTGCCGCCCTGGCCTTCGGCACCGAGTCGGTCCCCGGGGTGGACAAGGTCTGTGGGCCGGGTAATATCTTTGTTTCGCTGGCCAAGAAAATAGTCTACGGAGCGGTCGGTATCGACGGGCTTTACGGGCCGAGCGAGGTTATCATCATCGCCGATGAAACGGCCAATCCGGAGTATTGCGCCGC
>JAUWZF010000126.1 GCA_030615475.1 Dehalococcoidales bacterium
CTGATGCAGGAAATGGGCTACGGCAAGGACTATAAATACGCCCACGACTACCCCGAACATTTCGTGGAGCAGCAGCACCTGCCCGATTCTCTCAAAGGCAAGAGGTTTTACACGCCCGGCAAGTTCGGGTACGAAAAACAGATCCTTACCCGGCTGAAAACCTGGTGGCAGAAGAAGGGCACTCCGGAGGCAGAGGAAGAACCGGCAGAGCCTGAGGAAGATACCGAAAGCTAAATGATTATCCCTTAACGCGCGGGGATTTCTTGACAATTATTGCATATCTCTAATAAACTCATATTGGTAAAGCGTTGTTAAAGTCTAGGTCTGGACGAAGGAGTATGATTTTGCCCGGTACGTTTGGGCGGTTCTCTGGACTTATACAGGTTACGCATACATATTCCCCTCCAGGATACACTTTATTCCCATCTATTTCAGCTAAGCTGCGGCGTTACTTCCTGCCGTGTTCCCCGTTTCAAGGTCTACCACCGGTAATGTGCTATCTTTCCCGATAAAGGAGAAACAGCTATGGTCAGGTTGCCTTTTATCCCCAAGGAGCATAAATTCTTCGATCTCTTTGAGGAGAGCGCGCAGAACACAGTAAAAGCGGCCCAAACTCTGAAAGAGGTGGTTGATAACTGGCAAATCGTCGATAGCCTCGTGGCGGAGATCACCGAGATGGAGCACCGGGGAGATACAATCACTCACCAGGTCATTTCCCTGCTGCACCGGACTTTCGTGACCCCCTTCGACCGGGAAGATATCGCGCTGCTGGCGCATACCATGGATGACGTTCTTGACTTTATTCATTCCGCGGCCGACGCCATGTTCATCTATAAGATAGAAAACCCGACGGAGAGGGCGAAGCAACTGGCCGATATTATCGTCCAGGGGGCGGCCGAAGTGGAGAAGGCCGTCCGCGGACTGCGCAAGCGGTCTGAGCTAAAGCGTATCATGGAGCGGTGTGTGGAAATTAACCGGCTGGAGAATATGGCCGACAGGGTGTACCGCGCCGCCATGGCTGAGCTTTTTGAAAATACGACGGATATTGCCCAGGTTATCATATGGCGCGAGATTTATGGGCACATGGAGAGCGCCACTGACAGGTGCGAGGACGTGGCTGACGTCCTTGAAGGGGTAGCCCTCAAGCATGCCTGATGCTAATTTCTACCTGCTTCTGCTGATTATTATTCTGGCCATAGGGTTCGGTTTTACCAATGGCCTTAATGACGCTGCCAATGCCATCGCCACGGCGATTGGCACCCGCGCCCTTTCCCCCAGAGCTGCCGTAACACTGGCGGCCATTTTTAACTTCGCCGGAGCCGCCACCGGATTGGAAGTTGCCCGAACCATTGGCAAAGGGATTTTAATCGAGGGCGTCATAACCTATGAAGTGATGATTGCTGCCCTGGCCTCGGTTATCATCTGGACAGCTTTTGCTACCTACCGCGGTCTGCCGGTCAGTTTAACACACGGTTTTGTGGTGGCGCTGGCTGCCTCAGGGGCGGCGGCGCTGACCGCCTCGGGGGCGGCGGTGGGGGGCGAGGCGGTAATATGGAGCAAGATGACGCAGGTAATGTCAGCGGTGGTAACGGCTCCGCTGCTTGGGTTTGCCGGCGGCTTCGTGCTGATGGTCTGCCTGTACTGGGTTTTCCGGCACGCGGCTCCGGACAAGATTCAAAGGCTTTTCAGTAAGCTGCAAATCCCGGCGGCTGCCTTCGTGGCATACGCGCACGGGAAGAATGACGGCCAGATGCCCATAGGCGTCATTACCATGGCACTGGTCATTTATTACGGGGATGCTAACCTATGGGAACGCCTTTCGATAACAGACCCACAGCTGTGGTGGGTAATCGTTATCGCTGCTGTATCCATCAGCACGGGTATGGCGCTGGGGGGCCGACGGGTGATTAAGACAGTGGGTATGCGGGTAACCACGCTGCGGCCGATTACCGGCTTTACCGCTCAGGCTTCGGCCGCGGCAGTTATCGAGGGGGCATCTCAGATGGGGATACCGGTAAGCACGACACATTGCGTGACTTCAGCAGTAATGGGGGTGGGAGCGACGACGCGGTTTTCGGCGGTGCGTTGGGGGATAGCCGGCAACATCGTGGCGGCGTGGATACTTACGTTTCCTATCTGCGGCGCGCTGGGTTATTTCTTTTCGTGGTTGCTGCACATGGTATTTTAAGTGCCTAAAGCGAAATTTCTCTGGGGGTGACGCGGCATTTTTCGGCGGTAATGATGGCCTCAATATCGGCGACGGCCAGGCAACATACGGTTCCGGGAACTTCTATGGCTACCCCGGCCCCCGTGTATATCTGGAGCCCCCCTCACAAAAGCTCCACGAAGAGCGGAAAAGACTTGAACTGGACCAGTTGGAAGAGCTAGTGTGAGCACGGCAGATGTTCGCAGGCGCTTCAGCGAGATTAGGGCCGTTGCCGTTACAATAGATATAACAGAATTGCATTTTGTTCAATACATGTCACAATCGCTTATTTTGTTACCTCTGAAAGATAAAAGGAAAGGCTGGATTCTCCGTTCATTATGGATATCCAGCCTTTTGCCAAATTCTGATGTTAAGGTGTCGGCTTAACTCTTCCCGATTCTGAACATCTTAGTGCCGCACGTGGAGCATGTCCCTTGGGTTGCCGGCTTGCCGTTCTTCATGGTTATGCTTTTAGGATCCTTCATTTCCTTCTTGGCACGGCATTTGACACAATAGGCTTGCATTGATATTCCTCCTTTTTAAATCATAATTCGGTATGAACGATAGACCATATTCACCCAAAATGTCAACACTCTGATAGAATAAATCCATGCGTACAACATTAATTATACGCGAAGTCGTGGCTGAATTACGCAACTTAGCCAATCGTTCAATTCACAGATAATTATATAATATATGCCTCAATAGAGGATTTCCTGATTGGATTTTTAGCAATAAAGCTAATACACTATAATAATATTGGAATATAGGTATTTAATACGAAGCATCCCGAATAACAATATCAGAATAAAAGGAGGCATCTATGGAATGGCAGGATATACTGGCAGACGGGTACGGTCGGGTCCCTGAAATGATGGGGAATGTGCTTTCAGGATTAAATCAGGATGATTTAAACTGGCAACCAAGTGAAGACAGCAATAGTATTGGATGGCTGTGCTGGCATCTGACACGCCAGCACGACGCGCAGATGGCGGCCTTGATGGGCGAGGACCAACTATGGGTCAAGGATGGATGGCATGCCAAGTTCAACCGTGAACCCGACGACGGTGACATGGGCTTCGGTCATACGCCGGAGCAGGTCGCTAACTTCAAATCGCCGCCTGCCCAGACATTACTTGATTACCAGCAGGCCGTGACGGAACGGTCAAAGCGTTACTTCCAGACATTATCCAAGGCCGACCTTGACCGGGAACTTAAAGAACCAATGTTCCAGCCGTTACCTACGGTAGGTGTACGTCTGGTGAGTATCATGGATGATAGTGTAATCCATGCCGGGCAGGCCGCATATATCAGGGGCCTGCGTCAGGGTAAAGGATGGCAAAAGTATTAGTGGGAAAAAGGAACACTCAAAATCATCAAATGGAATGGCGGAAAGGTCTCTGCGGCATCTGCCCCGCCGGTTGCTGGGTAGAGATGGCTATCAGCGATGGCAGGCTGGTTGATATCAGACCGGATATAAGTCACTCTTTAGGGACAATCTGCCGGCTTGGTGAGCACGCACCGCAAATTGTCTACAGCGAGGACCGGCTGAAATACCCCCTGCGGCGTGTCGGCCCCAAGGGCACCTACGAGTTTAAGCGTATTACCTGGGATGAAGCCTATGGCGTCATCGTTGATAATCTGAAGAGGATTAAGAAGGAATCAGGGCCGGAGACTGTAGCCATCTACACCGGGCGCGGCGCTCAGGAACTATCCCTGTGTGACATGTTCCAGCCCAAGGGCGTGGGTATTTCCTCAGCATCGAACGTCCTGTTTCCCTTCGGCTCACCCAATACTACAGGTGTCGGCGCGCTCTGCTACGTATCTCTGCACGTGATTGCCCCTCAGGTTACCATGGGCCGTGTGGGCGTCAACATGTTCTCGGATATTGAGAATGCCGAGATGGTGGTTGTCTGGGGCACTAATCCCGCCACAGACTCACCTCCGGTAGACATGTACCGCCTGGAGGCAGCCGCGCAGCGAGGTGCTGATATTGTTGTGATTGACCCGCGCCGCACCGAGACCGTAACCCGAACCAATGCCCAGTGGATTCCAATCCGCCCCGGTACCGATGGCGCTCTTGCCCTGGGCCTGATTGAAGTAATGATTGATGAAGAGCTTTACGACGAAGACTTTGCCGAAAACTGGTGCCACGGGTTTGATGCCCTGAAGGCCTATACCCGGCACTTCCGTCCCGAAGTAGTGGAGACGATTACCGGCGTACCGGCCAGCACAATACGCGAACTGGCGCACCGTATTGCTCAATCCAACGGGGCCTGTCCGCTAATGTACACCGGGCTTGAGTTTTCCAACTGCGGCGTGCAGGCAGCCCGTGCCGTCTTCACCCTGTTCGCGCTGGCTGACCAGCTTGATGTGCCCGGCGGTATCGGAC
>JAUWZF010000252.1 GCA_030615475.1 Dehalococcoidales bacterium
TCAGGTAAAAGTTGCTTCCTTTCGCCAGGTTGTTATCCATGTATGCCATGACGGGGCGGCGCTCTTTGGGGAACATTTTGGGGTCGTACTCAATGATATACTTCCCGTATTTTGTGTTATCCATATTTATTCTCCTTCCTACTTATCTTTGATTATTAGTTTACATTTTAACTAGCAGAATAAGCAACTGTACGGTGTTTGACATTTCTTCTTTGTGGTGTATAGACTGATTTTATAGCTTATTTCGAGCAATATTCCTGTATTCTTATAAGGAGGTCAAATGAAAGCGGCCATCTGTTATGAGTTCGGCAAACCCCTGGTAATAGAGGAGGTGACTTTAGACCCTCCGGGGAAAGGCGACGTTAAAATACGCCTGGCGGCGACTGCCATCTGCCACAGCGATATCCACGCTATCAAGGGCGAGCACGGCAACCTGCCTCTGCCGGCCATACCCGGTCATGAAATTTCCGGTTACGTGGAGGAAGTGGGTGAGGACGTTGCATATGTGAAACCCGGCGACCCCGTAATCGCCAGCATCATACCGGAGGGCTGTGGGCAATGTTATTATTGCCGTATCGGCAGTCCCGCCCTGTGCCAGACCAACCGGCTTTACCTGTTCGGGGAGGGGAGATTTACCAGTAAAAAGGGCCAGCGTATCTCGCAGTACGCCGGTCCCATAGCGGGGTTTACCGAATACGCCGTGATTCCCGAGGTTAACCTGGTGAAAGTGCCGGCAGACCTTCCCATGGACCGGGCGTGCCTGATTGCCTGCGGTGTTATTTCAGGGTTCGGGGCGGTGATGAATCGCGCCAAAGTTACGGCCAACAGCAGTATCGCCGTTATCGGCTGCGGGGGTGTTGGTCTGAACGCCATACAGGGGGCGGTTCACGTCGGGGCTTACCCTGTTATCGCCGTGGACGTGCGCGATAGCAAGCTGGAGAGGGCCAAGGTTTTCGGGGCGACGCATACGGTCAACGCGGCGAAAGAGAAAGACCCCATCAAGAAGGTGCAGGAAATTACGTACGATCGCGGCGCCGACTACGTAATCGTGGCCGTGGCGGGAATCGAGATACTGCGGCAGGGATTTTTGATGTCGGCCCGGGACGGCACCACATGTGTTATCGGTCACGGTCATGGAGAGCAATTATTCGCTTTCACGCCCACCGACTTTATGCGGGGGAGGAAGCTGACGGGCAGCGCCATGGGGGCCGTCCGGCTGAGGATAGACGTACCGCGGCTGATTGAACTGTATAAAGCAGGGCGGCTCAAGCTGGACGAGCTTGTTTCCGGACATTATCCGTTCGAGCAGATTAACGAGGCGATAAAGTCTTCAGAGCAGGGCGAGGTAATACGCAACGTAATTATGTTTTAGAGAAGCTGGCTAGCCTAAGCCTGTCATGATGCTTCTTGCCCAGACTTCGACAACTTTATCATTCTCCACGCGGAATACGAAAAGACCATCGGCAGTTACTTCTTTGCCGGTAGGAGGGGGAAAACCCGGAATTTCGCCGGTGAACGTGCCGCTCAATTTATAGGAACATACAAAGAGGTTGCCATCGCCGGTTAAATACTCTAATTTCTGCCGCAGATTAGAAATCGCCTGTCGCATACCGAGAATCTGTTGTTTGTGCGCTTCCCAGCCCACGAACTGGAATGGTGGCGTTAAATTATAAACTGCATTAGGGTCATCAAGTGCTTCCAGGGGGTCCAGATTACCCTTTAGCCATGCCTCGTCCTCGGCTTTGATGAATTTCTGTGCAAACTCTTTAATGTTCATTTGAATTCCTCCTTTTATCTTGATTGGCTGTCATATAATAAATGCCGGGTTAATTATTGTCAAGCGTTTGTCAAATACGCCTGCAAGCGTGTAGAATGTAAGAGGAATTATGCCTCATCCCCACCACTAAAAATTGCCATCTAACGATGAATCTGTTAATCTATTGCCCGATGAAAAGGAGTAAATTCTCTGGTCAGGAGGATTGCATTGAATAAAGTAGCTGATATTACCATAACTTCCGATGCCCCCGGCGCCCGACTCTTCATGCTCGGCAACGAGGCCATCGCCCGCGGGGCTATCGAGGCCGGCGTGCAGGTGGTGGCGTCTTACCCCGGCACGCCTTCGAGCGAAATCACCGAGGCGCTGGTGGAAATCGCCGATGAGCTAGGCATGTACGCCGAGTGGTCGGTCAATGAGAAGGTCGCCCTGGAGGTGGCCATGGCGGCAGCCATCAGCGGCCTGAGGTCTTTGGCAATTATGAAGCACGTGGGCGTGAACGTGGCCCACGACCCCCTGATGTCCGCCAGCTATATGGGACTCGGCGGGCTGGTGCTGATTTCCGCCGACGACCCCGGCCAGTGGAGTTCCCAGAACGAGCAGGACAACCGCCTGCTCGCCCGGCAGGCCTACATCCCGGTGCTGGAGCCAGCCTCCGCCCAGGAAGCCAAGGACATGATGGCCGATGCCTTCCGTCTTTCCGAGGAGTTCGGGCAGATGTTCATGCTGCGCTCGGTGACCCGCATCGGCCATGCCCGCAGCGACGTGGTGCTGGGTGGCATCGCCAGAGATAAGCGAAAGGGGAAATTCGTTAAAGACCCC
>JAUWZF010000047.1 GCA_030615475.1 Dehalococcoidales bacterium
GGCCGTCGACCTGTTCCTGGGGGCTAATGCCCTGCCCGACGACGACCCCAGGAATAGAGTCTATCCCGGCGAATTCAACTACGGCGGCGGTCATGTTATCGAGGATCTGGTGGCCGGCAGGGATGTCCGACTGGCAGCCACGGCCTACGGCACGGACTGCTATCCGCGCAAGCGACTAGAGACCTTGATTAATATCAAAGACCTTAACGAGGCGGTGCTTTTTAACATCAGGAACGCCTACCAGAACTATAACGTGGCCGTTAATCTTTCGGATAAGATTATCTATACTTACATGGGCGTGTTAAAACCCCAGCTGGGTAATGCCAACTATTCCTCGGCGGGGCAGCTATCGCCGCTGTTTAACGACCCCTATTACAAGACTATCGGCATCGGCACGAAGATATTCCTCGGGGGAGGCACCGGTTTCATCGCCTGGCAGGGCACGCAGCATAACCCCGGTGTACCCCGCACCCAGAACGGTGTTCCGAAGACGGGTGCCGGCACATTGGCGGTCATCGGCGACCTCAAGCAGATGAGCCCGCGCTGGCTGGTGGGCAGTAGTGTCCTGGGCTATGGGTGTAGCCTGACCGTAGGGGTGGGCGTGCCGATTCCCATACTGTCCGAGGAAATCCTGCAATATGCCGCGGTAACCGATGCGGATATCTTCGCGCCGGTTATCGATTATTCGGATGCCTTTCCGAATAACAAACCGGATATCCTGGCCGAGGTCAGTTATGCCGAGCTTAAGAGCGGTAAAATCAAGATCAAGGGAAAAGATGTGCCTACGGCCTCCCGCTCCAGCTACCCGAGGGCGGTGGAAATCGCCACCACACTCAAGGAGTGGATACAGTCGGGCAAGTTTTCCATCACCGAGCCGGTGCAGCTGCTACCCGGTGCAGAATCCAGCGTGGTCTTCAAGTTGCTTAACGAACGTCCCTTTGAGTATTGATAGGAGAAGCAGAGAGCCGATTGGCTAATTAAGGAGAAGTGAGGGAAATGGTTGTTTCAAAAAGAATCGTATTGCGTTTCCCCAGGCGTCTGGTGGAGCGACCGATAATATACCGTCTGGTAAAGGACTACGACCTTGAGTTCAATATTCTCAAGGCATCGATTACTCCTGAGGAGGAAGGGCTGCTGGTGCTGGAGCTTAAAGGAAACCAGAAGGAGTACGATAAAGGCATCGATTTCCTGATTAAAGCCGGCGTGAAGATTCAGTCACTCAGTCAGGACGTGACACGCAACGAAGAAAGGTGCAACCATTGCGGCGCCTGCATCACCGTTTGCCCGACCGGTGCCTTCAGGGTTGACCCGAAGACCAGGCTTGTGATATTCGACAATGAGAAATGCATCGCCTGCGGACTCTGCATTCCCGCGTGTCCGCCAAGGGCGATGGAAGTGCATTTTTAGTACGTGAAAGAGGATACCTACCAACCGAGGACATACCGGCACTGGATTGAAGGTAAAGACCTGATACCGTTCGACGTAACGGTTAAAGAGACCGATTTATACATACGTGCCTCCTCCAACTTGCAGAGAAAAGCCCACCGTCTGGTACTGAAATACCGCCATCAGCTTGAGGGTTATATCAAGCTCAACCCTGTCTTCGTCACGTCACTTGAGCCTCTCGTTGTACCGGATTACGCCCCGGCTATCGTCAGGCAGATGGCAGAGGCGGCGAGGAAGGCCGGCGTCGGGCCGATGGCGGCGGTAGCCGGCGCCGTCGCGGAGTGTGTCGGCCGGGAGCTACTGGACTTTTCACCGGAGATAATCGTGGAAAACGGCGGCGATATCTATCTCAAGATTCTCAGTAAAAGGATTGTCGGCGTATATGCCGGGGACTCGCCATTGACGGGGAAAATCGGTCTGGAAATCAATGCCAGGGATACACCCCTGGGTATTTGCACGTCATCGGGCAAGGTGGGGCATTCCCTGAGCTATGGCAAGTCCGACGCCGTGGTGGTGCTTTCCGCTTCTACGGCTCTGGCCGATGCCGCGGCGACGGCTATCGGCAATCGTGTCAATCAATCCGCTGACATCGATGCCGCCATTGAATTCGGGCGGAGCATTGATGGCCTGAAAGGCATCATCATTGTCGTGGGTAAAAGTGTGGGTGCCTGGGGAGACGTGAAACTCTGTGAAATGTCCGTCTGAAGAGACAGCCCCCGTCCTTATCTGGTTATACTTATCTCCAGCTTGCTGATGACCCTGTCCACCCCTTTTAGCGTCGAGACCATACCCTCGATAGTGCTCTTGATTATCTCCACGGGGAAGTAACTGAGTGGCACGTCGGCACCGTTAAGATTTATCGTTACCTGCCCTTCATTATCGATGGTAAGCGCCAGGGTATTAATTTCCCCCGTATCTTTCAGGCTGGCGATAATGCCGCCGATGACATGGTCGATGTAATTCTCAACAAAGTAGTCGAGGTCAATGGGTACGCTATTAACAGAAAGGCTTACTTGTCTGGTCACTGTTTCTTCTCCCTTCGTTTGCTTGCTTTCTTCAATTACCGGCGCAGTCCTGCAAAGAGGTCGTTCTCCAGGGCCGCATCGGATTGGAATTGGCCAGAACAAGTATAGCATAGAGACTGCCGACTAGCCAGACCCAGGACCATAATCACAATTGCCAGACCACGAGCAAGGCTCATTATACTACCTCCCCACTTTGCCTATTTACTCAGATTTTATTAAATAGCCGGCCTTATGTATGTGATATTTATCACATGCTTCTCGAATGACAAGTGTTAAGATTGAAACTGAAAGGGAGTACTTTACAGCATTTCAGGAGGTAACGCCATGTGGTATATGCATGAAGGTATGGGCTGGTGGATGGCTTTTGGAGGAATATGGATGGTATTTTTCTGGGGTGGTCTTATTGCCCTTATCGTGTGGGGAATAAGCAGATTGACCAGAAATAATAGCTCGGGCAGGGAACAGCATCCGCTGGAAATAGCCAGAGAACGCTACGCCAGGGGCGAGATATCCAGGGAAGAGTTCGAACAGATAAAGAAAGACCTGTAAAGCCCGGTATTACCTCTTTTCTTCCGGTGACAACAGTTCATCCAGCTTGGCGGGATTGAAGCCAATAACAATGATGTCAAAGCGGAGTCGATGGAGCCATGTCGCCTGAAATTAAGTAAAAGGTTAGACAGCATAAATATGTGATATACTTTTTATGGGATATATAATTTGAATGTTTATGGAACTATTATCACCTACATCGGAGGCTATCGCAGGTAAAATACGTAATAAAGTTAGCTGGACTATTGACAGAGTCACGGTTTCATCTTATTATGCGTTACGCAACATGAGTATGGCGGGCTGAATGTTATTCGAGAATTAAGCCGGAGGAGGTGGCTTATGGCAAAAGAACGGGATAAGACACTTAAAGCACTTAAGACGGCTATTCAGATGGAGATTGACGGCAAAGAATTCTACCTGAAGGCCAGCCAGGCGAGTCAAAACGAACTGGGGAAGAAACTGCTGAATGAACTGGCCGCCGAAGAAGACGATCACCGGAAGGTTTTTGAGGATATTTATAGAGATATCAGTGCTAAAAAGGGCTGGCCTGAAGGGAAGTTCCGTACTGACGGCGGGAAAGGCCTGAGAACGATATTCGCCAGGGCGCTGGAGGAAATGGATAAAGATGTCAGCGCCATCCCTACGGAGCTCGATGCCGTGCAGACGGCCATGGAAATGGAGAATAAGACCTACGACTTCTATAGAAGCTGGAGCGGCAAGGCCGCTTACGATGCCGAAAAGCAATTCTACGAAGCTTTAGCCGTTCAGGAAGAGGAGCATTACCGGGTTCTTCTCGACTACTACGAATTTCTCAAGAACCCGGAGGCCTGGTTTGTCCAGAAAGAACACCCGTCTCTGGACGGTGGCTAAGAGTGAAATAAGAAATAGAATTCGCTTACAGGGGTGAAAAATGCTGAAAATCAAAGACATGTCTGTGGCCGTAGAAGGCAAGGAAATAATCCACGATGTGAACATGACCATACAGAAGGGTGAGACCCATGTTCTCTTCGGGCCTAACGGTGCCGGTAAAACCACCCTGCTTATGGCTATCATGGGTTTTCCCAAGTACAGGGTGACCAAGGGCAGTATCAGCTTCAAAGGTAAGGATATCACCGGCCTGACCGTGGATGAGAGGGCGCGCCTGGGCATCGGCATGTCCTTCCAGAGGCCCCCGGTGGTGCGTGGTGTCAAGACCCGCGACATGGTGGCGGCCTGCCTCAAAGGGCACGGGGATGGTGATACCATCGATAAGCTGGCCAATAAGACCGACCTGAGCGAATTTCTGGAGCGGGACATCAACTACGGGTTTTCCGGAGGAGAAATAAAACGCTCCGAATTAATGCAGCTCCTAGCTCAGAAACCGGAACTGACACTGCTGGACGAACCCGAATCAGGTGTTGACCTGGTGAACATCGTCCTGATTGGCGAGCTTATGAACGACCTCCTGGAAAAGAACTGTCCGATACTGTACCGGAAGTGCATGGGGCTTATCATCACCCATACCGGCCATATTCTGGACTATGTTAATGCCCGCACCGGCTATGTTATGTGTAACGGCACCATCGGCTGTGTGGGCGACCCCCATGAGATGCTGGCGACCATCAGGGAGAGAGGCTACGACGAGTGTATCAAATGCTATCTGGGGAGAGTACCGACACATGAGTAAGGCAAGTACGTCCGGGACTAATAAAGATAAAGCCAGAGCGGCCGCCAACAAGACGGCCTCCCTCGGCGAAGACATAGACCTGAGCAAATATGTAAGTTCGGATGACCAGCACCCCTATCGTGATAACCCCTCCCAGCTCCCGGCTAAAGCCAAGGGCCAGATGCTTGATGCCGGCGTCATGCTGGATGATACCAGCCAGAGGTCGGGTACTTATATCCAGATGGACAATACGCCCGTCCACAGTTCCGTCAGTCAGGAAGGAGTGGAAGTGATGCCGGTCAGTCAGGCTATGGAGAAGTACGACTGGTTTGGCGATTACTGGTGGCAGGCGGTGGCCGTGGACCAGGACAAGTATACCGCCAATATCGAATTGAACCAGTATAGCGGCTACTTCATCAGGGCTCTACCCGGACAGAAGACGGTCTTTCCTGTCCAGGCCTGCCTGTATCTGGTTAAAGATAAACTGGAGCAAAACGTACACAACATTATCATCGCCGAAGAAGGTTCGGAACTGCACATCATTACCGGCTGTACTACGGCTACCAGAGATGAACCCGGACTGCACCTGGGGGTCTCCGAGTTCTACATCAAACGGGGGGCGAAAGTCACCTTCACCATGATACACAGCTGGAACCCGGAAACGGCCGTACGTCCCCGCACCGCCGCCATCATCGAGGAGGATGGGCTCTTCATGAGCAACTACCTGATGATGAAGCCGGTACGCTCTCTGCAGATGTATCCCACCGCCAGGTGTGTCGGTGAAAATGCCACGGTCAGGTACAACAGTATCTTGGTAGCGGGCGAGGGTTCGTCGCTGGACGTGGGTTCGCGGGTATTCCTCGACGGGAAAGGCTCCAGGACGGAGATAATCACCCGCGCCATTACCACCGGCGGTAATATAATCGCACGCGGTTATATCGAAGGCAATGCGCCGGAGGTCAAGGGGCACCTCGAGTGCCGCGGCTTAATTCTGGGTGAAAAAGGCCTGATTCATGCCATCCCCGAGCTGAAAGGTAATCTGGCCGGTATCGATCTCTCCCATGAAGCCGCTATCGGTAAAATCGCCGAGGAAGAAGTGGAATACCTGATGGCCAGGGGTCTTACCAGAGACGAAGCAACGGCTACTATCGTGAGGGGGTTCCTCCGTGTGGATATCGAAGGACTGCCCACGCTGCTGGTCGAGGAGCTAAGGCGTGCGGTGGAGGCCAGCGAGAAAGAAGTCATGTAGCCGGCCACTCCCAATACCGCTCCCAGCTACATTGCCGGAGAAGAAGGAGGCGATAGATAGAATGGACAAGTACGAATGCACCGTTTGCGGCTATGTCTACGACCCGGAACTGGGAGACTCCGATGGCGGCATTGCTTCGGGGACGCGCTTTGAGGACATTCCGGACGACTGGGTATGCCCAATTTGTGGAGCTACCAAGAGTGAATTTAAGAAAGTGGAAGATTAAGGAGTTCGGCATGATTGAAAATTTAAGCAACGAGCAAATAGCAGGAATACTGGAGACAATACCCATCGATATCTCTTTCGTTGATGAGAATGATACGGTCAAATTCTGGAATAAACACGAAACAAGAGTCTTCAAGCGGCCATCCTCGGTATTTGGCAAGACTGCCCAGAACTGCCACCCGCCAAAAAGCGTGGACAAGGTAAACACAGTACTGTCTGATTTAAAGAGCGGCAAAAGGGACTTTGCGGAGTTCTGGATTGACCTCAGGGGGAGAAAAATTTATATCAGGTACTTTGCCGTGCGGGATAAAAACGGTAAATATCTCGGTACTCTGGAGGTCGGCCAGGATATCACGGATATCAGGAATATTGAGGGCGAGAAGAGATTGCTAGAATATTAGCCGTCATTAGAAAGTAGATACGGAGGTGACCGATGGAAAAGGGGAAAATAATCGAACTATTGAACCTGGACATTCAGGACGAGCATGGCGCCATTATTCAGTACCTCACCCATGCCTACGCTATGGGTGAGGGCGAAATGGCCTGCGAGATTGAAGCCATGGCCCGGGAGGAAATGAGACACCTGGACTGGCTGGCAGAGACGGTAGTGGAGCTTGGCGGCCAGCCCAGCTTGAAAAGGGGCACCATGAATATGGCCGGTAAGACAGTCCCCGACTGGATGAGGGATGACGTTAAGCTTGAAGAGGGCGCCATTGAAAATTATAAAAAACATATCGAGCTGATTGATGAACCTAAAATAAAAAGATTGATGAAGCGTATCCTGGCCGACGAACAGGCGCATCATGGCAAGTTCGAGCACTTAGTTGAGAAAGCTCAAAAAGAAGGCCTGAAAGACATAAGAGGCGACCGCAAGGACAGCGTCGCCAAGACGTTGAACTGGGGCATCGAGCACGAGTATACGGTGGTCCTCCAGTACCTGTTTCACTCCTACATGACCGGAAACGAAGAGGCTAAAAAGCAGCTGGAAGACCAGGCCATCAACGAGATGCAGCACCTCGGCTGGCTTGCCGAAGAGATGGTTGACGGCGGTGGTAGCCCGAGAATCGAGCATGCCAGGCCTGACCAGTCGACCAGGACGGCGGACATGCTCAAGGCGGACATCAAGATTGAGAAGCAGGTGGCCGAAGCTTATGAAAGGGCCGCCAGGGAAGTCGACGATGCCGGCTTGAAAGAACTGCTCATTCGAATAAGGGACAACGAGAAATACCATATCGAAGTCTTCAACGACCTGCTTGAGGACGAGGAAGACAAGAAAAGCCCGGGTACCGGCCTTAATATTGGTGACAGCGGGGAATAGGCT
>JAUWZF010000092.1 GCA_030615475.1 Dehalococcoidales bacterium
CCGGCCCTGCTCCAGAAAGAGCTGGAGAGCTTCCGAAAACTAAAAGGCTACCTGCCCCAGGTAGTCACGGTGCACATGAACCCCCTGGATGAGAAGGGAATAAAAGCTGAAATCGCCGTGGTAGACAGGGCGTTAAATACGAAAATCCGACTCGGCCACGAGGGGATGATTATAGAGCTGTAAAGATGGGTGGAGACAGTTCCGGGATACGGTTTATCGTCGACCATAATGTGGGCAAGCTGGCCAAATGGCTCAGGATGATGGGCTATGACAGCCTGTTCTTTGACGGCGATGATGACTCCCAGATGGTCAGGCAGGCCCTGGCCGAGGGAAGGATGATACTAACGCGGGACTCCGGGATTATGAAGAGGCGTGTGATCAACAACGGGCGAATCAAGGCGTTACTTATTGAGAGCGAGGAGCCGGAGCGGCAGATGCGACAAATTTTGACCGCCCTAGACCTGAAGAAAAACCTGCGCCCTTTCACACTCTGCCTGGAGTGTAATCATCCCCTGGCCGAGAGAAGCCGTGAAGGGGTAAAAGACCGCGTGCCGCTCTACGTTTACAAAACGCAGACCCAGTACATGGAGTGCCCGGCCTGCCGCCGCATCTACTGGCGGGGTACTCACTGGGAGGCCATGACACGGAAGCTGGAAAAATTGGCGAACATGAATGACAGTTAGCGATATTAAGGAGGTAATCCCATGAATGTTTACGAAACGGCCACAAAAAGGCGGTCGATAAGACGCTTCAAGGATAAGCCCGTGCCTGATGAAGTCCTGGAAAAGTGCCTGGACGCCGGACGGCTGGCGCCGAGCGGACGCAACCAGCAGGTATGCGAGTATATCGTCATCAACGATGTCGAAGTGCTGCCCGGGGTATTCGAGAATATCGGAGGCTCGGTAAAGATGCCCCCCGAAAAAGGAGGCCCGCGACCCGAACAATCACCCAAAGCTTATATCATCGTCCTGATTAACAAGGCGTGGGAAGGCGATGCCAATCGCCGCAGAATCTCTCACTACGACGTCGGCATGGCGGCGGAGAACATTATACTGGTCGCCTACGAACAGGGACTCGGCGCCTGCCCGATACTGATGTTCCACGAGAACAACCTGAAGCCCATTCTGAATATACCGGATACGCATGACATAGCGCTGGTAATTGCCATGGGCTACCCGGACGAAAGCCCAATGGCGGAGGTAGCCACCGATTCCACGGACGGCTGGGTGGACGATAAGCTGGTGCGCCATGTTCCCAAGAGAAAGCTGGAGGATATCATACACCGCAACAGGTTTTAATATCAGCCGTATTGACCGAAGCTGAATATATTGCTACACTCATTTAAACGGGAGCTAACATAATCAGCGATGAAAATTTTAACGGCAGAGCAGATGAGGCAGATTGACCGGGAATGCCTGAAGCGGGGCACGCCTGTCAGCCTGCTCATGGAGAACGCGGGCAAAGCCGTGGCCGAAGAGACCCGGTCCGTCCCGGGCGCCATGGATAAACAACATGTCCTGTGCCTGATAGGCGCGGGGAACAACGGCGGGGACGGGCTGGTGGCGGCACGCTACCTTCACGAATGGGGGACTAAAGTCAGCGTTTACCTTTGCAGTCAGAGAGCCTCCGATGATGAAAACCTCAAGCTGGTGCAGGAACTCGGTATCACCTGTATCGAAGCCGCCAATGATAAAAACCTGAAAAAGCTCGACGACCTGCTGGCATCAGCCACGTGCGTCATCGATGCGCTGCTGGGCACGGGGAAAATGCGTCCCCTCAAAGGCGTCTTTCGGCAGGTGCTGGAAAAGCTGAGCGCCACACGGAATAACCGTAAACTCACCGTCATTGCGGTCGATTTACCATCGGGGATGGATGCCGATACCGGTGCCATCGACCCCGCCTGCCCCTATGCCGATATCACCGTCACGCTGGCTTTTCCCAAGCTGGGCCTGTTCGGCTTCCCCGGCGCGGAAAGAGTCGGCAAACTGAAAATAGCCGACATCGGCATCCCGGAGTCGCTGGCGGAATCCGCAACCACCGAGCTCCTTACCAGCGACTGGGCCAGAGCCACCCTGCCGGCACGCCCGCTTAACGCCAACAAGGGAACATTCGGCCGGGTGCTGGTCGTCGCCGGCTCAATCAACTACATAGGTTCGGCCTATCTGGCCTGCAGCGGTGCCATGCGGGTGGGGGCAGGACTGGTAACGCTGGCCACGGCCAGCAGCCTGCAACCCATTCTGGCCTCCAAGCTGACCGAGGCTACTTACCTGCCACTACCCGAATCCCAACCCGGTATCATCTCGGTCGAGGCAGCCGATATCATCAAGCAGCAGTGCCGTCAATATCATGTGCTTCTCCTCGGCTGCGGCCTGGGGCAGAACCCATCCACCGCGGAGTTCGTCATCTCTCTGCTCTCAGAGAAGAGGTTACCGGCGCTGGTACTCGATGCCGACGCCCTCAACATACTGGCCGGGACACCCGACTGGTGGCAACGGTTACCCGGTGAGGCTATACTTACCCCACACCCCGGGGAGATGTCCCGACTGTGCGGACTTTCGATTGACGAGATACAGTCGGACCGCCCGGGTGCAGCCAGAAAATTCGCTACGGAATGGAACAAGACCATCGTCTTAAAAGGAGCACACGTTGTTATCGCCAGTCCCGATGGTTACTGCCGGGTCAGTCCTTTTGCCAATCCCGGACTGGCCACGGCGGGGACCGGTGACGTACTGACCGGAGTCATTGCGGGGCTGGCGGCCCAGGGGCTTTCGCTCTCCGATGCCGCCTGCCTGGGTGTATACGTGGGCTGCGAGGCCGGCGAGATGATAAGGGATGTGCTGGGAAACGCCGGCATGATTGCGTCCGACCTGCTGACGGCGCTGCCGGTGACCATAAAACAAATTAAAAACGCAACCAGTGGTGATGAAAGTTGAGGGAGATGCCATGTTGTTAGCTATAGACATAGGTAACACCAATATCACCGTGGGCATGTTCAAGGACGATGACCTCCAGGCTACCTGGCGTATCGCTACCGGGGTTCACCGTATGCCGGATGAGTACGCCGTGATACTGCTCAATTTACTGCGCCATCGGGGTGTAGATGTCGCCGATGTTACCCAGGGAGCGCTGAGTTGTGTCGTCCCGCCCTTGCTGACTACGTTCAACGAGCTATTTGAAAAATACTTCAACATACAACCGCTGGTAGTCAGCCCCGGTGTGAAGACCGGGATACAAATCCGCTTCGACAACCCGCGGGAGTTAGGCGGCGACCGCATTTCTAACGCGGCGGGCGCCCTCAGCCTTTACAGTAGCCCGATAATCGTAGTGGCCATGGGGACGGCAACCGCATTCGACACGGTTTCCAAGGAAGGCGAGTATCTCGGTGGGGCCGTCGCCCCGGGTTTAGCCATTGCCGCCGAAGCCCTGTACGCACGTACCGCAGCTCTTCCCAGGGTGGAACTGGTCCGTCCCAAGCGGGCCATCGGTACCAACACCATTGCCGCAATGCAATCCGGCATCATATTCGGCTATGCCGGGCTTATCGACGGCATCGTGACACGGATTCAAAAAGAACTGGGAGAAAAAGGGACGGTCGTGGCTACCGGCGGCTATGCCAGCACCATCGCCAGGGAAACCAAGACGATTAATCATGTTAATCCCGATTTAACGCTTATAGGAATAAAGGCCATCCATGCCATGAACCAGGCCTGATCGGCCAAGGAGATAACCATGTTGAAGAATAAGACCATAGTCCTGGGCATAACCGGAGGCATCGCCGCTTACAAGGCGGCGGATATTGCCAGCAAGCTGACCCAGGCAGGCGTTAAGGTCGAAACAGTGATGACCGAAGCCGCTACCAGGTTTATTACCCCGCTCACCCTGCGTAACCTCACCGGTCGGCCGGTGGTGACCGACATGTTCGAGATGGCCTCCGAGTACAATGAGGAGCACATCGCCCTGGCCGAGGCGGCGGACGCGGTAGTCATCGCCCCGGCTACGGCCAATACCATCGCCAGGCTGGCGGCGGGCATCGCCGATAATATGCTCGGCTGCATCGTGCTGGCGACCGAGGCGCCGGTTATCATCGCCCCTGCCATGAACGACGTGATGTACAAAAACTCAATCACGCAGGAAAACCTGTCAAAGCTGAAGGCCAGGGGCTTCACTATTATCGAACCCGAGTACGGTCGACTGGCTTCGGGAAAAATGGGGATGGGACGCCTGCCCGAGACTGCCAGGATAATCGAGGTTATCGAGAAAGCCCTGAGTGACTGAGTAAGACTTAACCGGCAAAAACATCGTGGTGACGGCAGGCGGCATGCGGGAGGCAATCGACCCTGTACGGCATACCGGCCCGCTCCCCTGATGAGCAAGAGGGAAGTGGCGGACAGGGTGGCGGGTATGCTTGAAGGATAACAATGGCTAAAAGTAAGTTATTCATAATCCTGCTAGCTGCTGCGCTCCTTTTGGTGGCGTCTTTCGCCGGGTGTGCCAAGAAAGAGGCAGTAACAGCGCTGGCAGCTACTTCCGCAGATGAAAGATATCCGGTATGGAGTCCTGATGGAAGCAAGATATTCTTCAAATCAGACGGCTGGATTTGTGTTTGTAACCAGGATGGAAGTCAACATGAGAAGTTAGCAAAGCTTGATGAGCCCTTCGTTTTTAGCCCGGATATGAAAAAGGTGTCTTATATGAAGACCATATCAGACGAAGGAAAAGTAATATGCCAGGCTTACGTGATGGACATAGATGGTAAAAATCACAAGAAAATCGCCGAGCTCACCCTTGAGGAAAAGTATGTTGACGACGGGGGTTACATAGGGAGTACCCGAGGACCAATATATGGAATCCAAAAAAGGAGTTCCTGGGCGTGGAGTCCAGACAGGACAAAGATTTTCCTCACCAAGCTGGAAGAAACCGGCTATACCCGGGTGTGGAGAGAAGACGAAGGGAAATGGGTAAGATATAAAGCTGGGACTGAACCATCTATACCTGCTGTGCAATGGGCGGGGACAGAGCAGGAGTTGATTGCTAAAGAACACGAGAACACCGCCTGGATATGGGACTTGAAGGACAATGAGTTGAGGTTCGTCGGTCATTTGAGCTACGGCATCGTACACTATCTCCCTACGGGGGAGGTCGTGTGGAGTCCGGATGGCAGGTATGTCGCTTTGCCCTGTAATGAACTTTCAGAGGCAGGAGCGACCGAGCAAATTTATGTGATAAATGTGGAAACCGGAAAGAGCGAGAGACTGACTTCCTTCGTTGGGGCCAATACCTGGCCTGTTTGGAGTCCTGATAGCAGGAAGATAATGTATGTGCAAGTGCCACCGAAATACTGGTGGTCGCCTTATATCCTTGACTCT
>JAUWZF010000168.1 GCA_030615475.1 Dehalococcoidales bacterium
CGCCGGTTACCGATAAGGGCGATTACTGGTTTATGTTCGATGTCGCCCTGGCGATGGAGAACCTGGTGATGGCGGCCCATGCCCTGGGACTGGGTACGGTGATTGTCGGCGGCTTTGATGCCGGAAAAGTAGCTCAAATCCTGGAAGTGCCGGCCGGTTTTACCGTGGTTACCATGACCCCCCTGGGTTTCCCCGACCATAAGGGCCAGGTCTCTCCCAGAAAAGAGCTCTCCGAAGTTATTTACAAAGAGAAATATGGTAATTAAAAGAAGGGGGAAAAGCGTGGAATTATTTGAAGCTATTAAAAGCAGGCGGAGCATCCGGCGGTACACGTCCGACCCTGTTGACGACAAGAAGGTTGAGGCGATTCTGGAGGCCGGCCGCTGGGCGCCGTCCTGGGCCAATACGCAGTGCTGGCGCTTCATAGTGATACGCGACCCCGAAATCAAGGCTAAAGTGGCCGATACACTCACGAAAATTAAGTTACCCGATAAGGTGGTGGATAATCCCGGCGCTGCGTCCATCAAGACGGTGCCGGTAGTAATCGTTGTTTGTGCAGAGATAGGTAAGTCCGGCAGCAAGCCCGGACCCGGCGGCGGTGGCGAGTATGTTACCGACAAGGGCGACTGGTTTATGTTCGATACCGCTCTGGCGGTACAGAATATGGTACTGGCGGCCCATACCCTGGGACTGGGAACGGTGATTATCGGTGCCTTTGATGCCGTTCAGGCGGAGAAAGTGCTGGGTGTGCCCGAGGGTTACCGGGTGGTTATCCTTTTCCCGGTGGGTGTACCCGCCCAGGAAGGCAAAACGCCCCCCAGAAAAGAGCTGTCCGAAATTACTGTAAGGGACAGGTGGGGTAAATAGCTCAAACGCGGTTGATATGCGTTTCCGATTCCGACTTTTAATAGACGCTGCTTGCCCCGTTCAGTCGACTGCGAGTATAATATTATCGAATATATCTTAGATAGCAGGTGATTTGATGCAAAAATACGGACTGGATAAAATTCACAACACTGCTTTATTGTCCCACGGAGGTGCCGGTAAGACGTCGCTGGCGGAGGCGATGCTTTTCAATGCCGGAGCCATCGGCCGACTGGGCAAGGTTGATGACGGGTCTTCTACCTCGGACTATGACCCCGATGAAATAAAGCGTAAAATCAGCATTAATCTGTCCCTTCTCCCCTGCGAGTGGCGGGATGCCAAGATAAACGTCATCGATGCCCCGGGCTATACCGACTTCGTCGGGGAACTCAGGGCGGGTATGCGGGTCAGTGAAGGAGCCGTCATCGTCGTCTGCGCCGCCTCGGGGGTGGAGGTCGGCACGGAGATGGTCTGGGGATACTGCGAGGAAGCGAAGCTGCCGCGTCTTATCTTTGTTAACAAGATGGACCGGGAGAACGCCGATTTTTTTAAGATTGTGGAGGAAATTAGAGCCAAACTCGGTCCCAGGTGTTTACCGTTGAATTTGGCCATCGGCGCCCATACCGGCTTTGAGGGGGTGGTCGACCTGCTGGCCATGAAAGCGTTTACCGGTACCCAGTCCAAAGAGGCGGTTATTCCTGAAGCACTGAAAGCCCAGGTCGATTCTTACCGGGAGAAGCTGGTAGAGGCGATTGCCGAGATTGACGATGCTCTCATCGAGAAATACCTGGGCGGTGAAGAAATCACCCCGGAGGAGCTCAACAATACTTTACGCCAGGCAGTCATCGCTGGAAGTATCGTGCCTATATTAACCGGCTCGGCACTGCAGAACGTGGCCGTCAACCGGTTGATGGATGCCATTTGCGACTACCTGCCCGTGCCCGCGGAGCAGAAGGTAGCCGTTAGCGATGGTTCCTCCGTGGACCCGAGCGAGACATCGCCGCTGGCGGCCCTCGTGTTTAAGACCACCGCTGACCCCTATGTCGGCAAACTGACTTACTTCCGCGTCTATAACGGGGTTATCAGCAGTAACTCCCAGGTATATAATGCCAACCAGAAAGCTGCCGAGCGCGTCGGCCAGTTGTTCATGATGAGAGGCAAGACACAGGAACCTGTAACTGAGGTCGGGACCGGCGATATCGGCGCCGTGGCTAAATTGAACGTGACCGGTACCGGCGACACGCTGTGCGTGCAGGACAAGCCTGTCAAGCTAACGCCCATTGTTTTCCCCAAGCCTACTTACCGGGAGGCCGTGTATCCCAAGACCAAGACCGATGTGGACAAGATGGGAATGGCCCTGTCTCGCCTGGCCGAGGAAGACCCCACTTTACAGGTGCAACGCGAGATGGGCACCGGGGAGACAATCCTCTCCGGTATGGGCGATACTCATCTTGCCGTAGCTGCCGAGAAAATGCAGCGCAAGTTCGGCGTGAACGTGGAGCTGGCCATCCCCAAGGTACCGTACCGGGAGACAATCACGATTTCGTCCAAAGCTGAGTACAAGCACAAGAAGCAGTCCGGCGGTCACGGCCAGTACGGGCATGTCCTGCTGGAACTGGAGCCTTTGACGGAGCGCGGTGACAATGAGTTCGTCGGAAAGATAGTCGGCGGTTCGGTGCCCAAGAACTACATTCCCGCCGTGGAAAAGGGCGTCGTCGAAGCGGCCCAGGAGGGCGTGCTGGCCGGCTATCCGGTGGTCGGTGTCAAAACAACCCTCTATGATGGAAGCTTCCACCAGGTCGACTCTTCCGAAATATGCTTTAAAATCGCCGGGGCCGGGGCACTGAGAAAGGGGCTGTCTGATGGTCAACCGATTCTCCTGGAACCGATAATGAATCTCAAGGTAACCGTACCTAACGACCTTACCGGCGATATCATCGGTGACCTCAATGCCAAACGGGCCCGCGTGCTCGGCATGAACCCTGAGGGTGGTAACAATGTCATCGAAGCGCAGGTGCCCCTTGCCGAAGTCCAGCGCTATGCTATCGATTTAAAGTCGATGACGCAGGGACGGGCGACCTATACTATGGAGTTCGACCACTACGAAGAGGTGCCGGCGCAGATCACGCAGAAGATAGTCGCCCAGAAACAGTCGGAAAAAGAATAAGTAACCGGCAGCCTTCTGGAAAACTACAGAGAACAGCATCGAAAGGCCCATCCAGAAAGCCCCGTAAACAACGGTAAGAACTCCGTAAAGAAAGAGCCTGATAATTTCCTCGGCTGTGGGTGGCACGCCTATCATCCTTAGCCCGTAACCGGCCACTAGCAATATTGCCTCAGGACGCCAGAAGCTCTCTGACTTTTTCCGTAAAAGCCGGGAGCACCTTTTTCCAGTCGCCCACGACACCGAAGCGGGCCTGGCGGAATATATTAGCCTCGGGGTCTTTATTAATCGCTATAATGGTCTTGGAGCCGGAACAACCGCTCATGTGTTGACTGGAGCCGGATATGGCTATGGCGACATAGAGTTCCGGGGCGATTATCTTACCGGTGAGCCCTACCTGCAGGGTATCCGGCACCCAGCCGCTATCGCAGGGTGGACGGCTGGCACCCACCGCTCCCTTGAGCGTTTTGGCCAGTTCCTCAAGTTGCCGGAACCCTTCGGCGCTGCCGATGCCTCTACCTCCGGCGACCACTACCTCGGCATCTTCGATTTTAATGCCGGCGACCTCTTCTACCACTCTGTCCAGAATCTTCGTCCTGATATCGGATGCTTGCAGGTCTGCGGTGATACTGGTAATTTCTCCCTTCCTTGAGGCATCCGGTTCAAGGGCGGTCAGGGCTTTGGTGCGTATCGTCACC
>JAUWZF010000100.1 GCA_030615475.1 Dehalococcoidales bacterium
TGCTCCTGCTCCTGGCGCCGACGGCGCCGCACCTGGCCGAGGAGCTCTGGCAGAGGACCGGCTATGAATACAGCATCCATAATCAGACATGGCCGGAATGGGATGAGGCGCTGGTAACGCGTGACGAGTTCACTTTGGTAATCCAGGTGAACGGCAAGCTACGCGACAAAGTAACGGTGCCGGTATCAATCTCGGAAGACGAGGCTAAAAACCTTGCTATGAAACAGGATAAGGTGCGGCCCTACCTGGAGGGTAGGGAGGTGGTTAAAGTCATCTATATCCCCGGGAAACTGGTCAACATAGTTGTGAGATAGTATGCGTGCGAGGGCGTTTAAGAGGGGTCTGAAGAGATTATGTGGGGGAAGTTTGAAGGGGCGTTAGCCCCTTCAAGAAAAGTTATTCCCCCTTCCCTTTACAGATACCCAAGGGAAGGGGGATACAGGGGGATAGGTTCATATGAAAATAGCATTTATCGGCGGCGGCAACATGGGGGAAGCGATGCTGGCGGCGGTTTTAAAGAAAAAACTAGCCGCGTCTGCCGATATCTGTGTCAGCGATGTCAGCGAGTCGCGCCGTGAATATCTCAAGAAGCCATATGGCATAGCTGTCATGGCAAGCAACCGGGAAGCCGTAAGAGGTAAGGATATCGTCGTTCTGGCAGTCAAGCCACAGAACCTGCCCGAGGTCATGGCCGATTTGAAAGGCTGCCTCAAATCGACTCAACTCGTCCTGTCAATCGCTGCCGGGGTAAAAATCAGCACCATTTGTCAGGGCCTGGGGCATAGTCGCGCCGTGCGTTGCATGCCGAATACACCGGCTCAGGTCGGCTTTGGCATGAGTGCCTGGACGGCTACCGCCGAAGTAACCGAAGAGCAAAAAGGATGGTCGCAGGCTATCCTCGGCGCCATGGGTAAAGAGATTTACTTCGATGATGAAAAGTACCTTGATATGGCCACGGCGGTCATCGGCAGCGGCCCGGCCTATGTCTTCCTGTTTACCGAGTCCCTGATTGATGCGGCGGTGAACATAGGTCTCCCCCGGAAGGAAGCCGAGGAACTAGTCTCACAGACGATGCTGGGCTCGGCACACCTGATGCAGGAGTCGGGTAAGCCCCCCGCCGAGCTGCGCCGGAACGTTACCTCGCGCGGCGGCACCACGGAGCGTGCCCTGAAAGTCTTTGAAGAGGGTGGTTTCGCCAAACTCGTTGAAGATGCGGTAGAAGCGGCGTACCGGCGGGCCAAAGAGCTGGGGAGCTAGTAGTTCCCGGCAGGTTGACCGCAGGAAGAAGCAGGTAGAGGCGGCGGAGATATCCGTGGCCAGGCTGAACCCCATTGACGCCCTGTATTATGAGTAGTAGAATGCAGGTATGAACTGGCTGGATATCGTTATCCTGGTACTCATCGTAGTTCCGACGTTTATCGGGCTTAAAATCGGCATTATCAAGGCCCTTTTTACCGTAGCCGGAATGATTGTCGGCGTGGTTCTGGCGGGGCGTTTCTCGGGTTCGTTAGGCGAGTCGCTGACTTTTATTGCCGATCCTGGCTGGGCTAAAATAGCTGCCTTTGCCATTATTCTGATAGGGGTGATGGTAATAGCCTCAGTCCTTGCTGCAGTGCTAAAAAAGGTTGTTTCGGTGGTGTTGCTGGGCTGGGTAAACCGCCTGGGCGGCGCCGTTTTAGGTTTTTTGCTGGGCTTCGTCTTCTGCGGAGCGCTGCTGACCATGTGGGTGAACTTTCTGGGTATCGGCGATACAGTGTCCGATTCCGCCCTGGCGCGCCTGCTGCTGGACGGCTTTCCTTTGATACTGGCGTTATTGCCCGCCGAGTTCGACTCGGTACGCTCTTTCTTCCAGTAGAAAGAGCCCGATAACCCGCCTTTGTAACTTCTTACCTTTCCCAACCTGCCATGGGGAAAAGATAATCAGACCTCACCCTGTTATCACCAAAAGGGTCAGATACGTTATCGGTCTGGTAGCGGCGGGCAATTGCCGCTTCAGTTATATATTAGCTGAAATCCAGCCAGTAGGGAGTTCTTGTCACCTATCTGGATTTCGCTCTATTTTTTAGGGTGGTCCGGGTCAGGCACACAGGAATCAACCGGGCAGATTTCGGCGCACTTGGACGAATCAAAATGTCCTTCGCACTCAATGCACTTATCGGGGTCGATTACATAGGCTGTATCACTCTCGCTGATGGCTTGTACCGGGCACTCCGGCTCACAGGCTCCACAGCTAATGCACTCGTCTGTAATCTTGTAGGCCATTCAATTTACCTCCTGAGTCTTTCCCTGGAAAATTCTCCTTGACATATCGCATTTTCTGAACGGGGTCTATTGATTATTACTAACCCCTTTATTTCTAAGAGCATCAGCCACATGTTTGGGAACGAGGCTGCTGATATTACCTCCCAGGCTGGCGACCTCTTTCATCAGGCTGGAACTGAGGAACTGGTACTCCTGGCTGGCCATGAAGCAGACAAGCTCCAGCTCCGGGTAGAGCTTCCGGTTCAACATGGCCATTTCAAATTCTCTCTCATAATCGGCGCTCATTCTCAGTCCGCGTACCAGGACCTGAGCATCGACCTGCTTGGCGAAGTCCACGGTTATGATATTATATGGCATTACCTCGATTTTAGGTAAATGGGCTACAGCGCGCGTAGCCAGATCCACACGCTCCTCAAGGGTAAAGGTAAGGCGTTTATCCGGCGAGGCAAAGATGCCGATAATTATTTTATCAAAAAGCTTGGAAGCTCTGGCAGCTATATCGATATGCCCGTTGGTTATGGGGTCGAAGCTACCCGGGTAGAGAGCAATAATCAAGGCTTGACCTCCTTCCGGTATACTGAAATGCAGCTGTCACCGTGGCGGTGCTCTTTAACGAGGTTTATCGTGGCATAGCTCGGACTAAGGGGTAAACGTGGGGAGTGGGTCACTACTACCGTTGTCTCTGTGCCGACCAGTCTGGAGGTTGCCAGTTGTGTGATGAAATTACCTATAGACGTATTAGAATAGGGTGGGTCCATCAGTATAATGTTGTACTCCTTATCAAGAAAGGAAAGTGCCTTGACGACATCAGAGCAGTAAATACGAGCCTGCGCTGATAGTTTCGTCTTTTCCAGATTCTCCTTAATTATACCACAACACCGTGGTTCACTTTCAACAAAGTCCACCCAGCCGGCACCACGACTGAGAGCCTCAATGCCCAGGGCGCCGCTACCGGAAAACAGGTCAAGCACCTGTGTCCAGTCGCTGGTAATGTTTTCTAAAATGGAGAAGATGGCGCCCCGTACCAGGTCCGTTGCCGGACGGGTTGTCGTTCCTTTCGGGAACTTGAGCCGGTGTCCTTTTGCCTTGCCTGTAATAACTCGCATATACGGTGGGATACATTTTTAATATGGAAGCCCGTATTAAAAAAGAAAAACGCTAATTAATAGGATAACCAGTTAATATGGAATTTGTCAACAGAACCGGCTCTGTTTGTGTAGGGTAGGTGGCTATCTTTGGGGAGACCAACAGGAAAGCTGCGGGCGGTTACCGCCCGCAACCCTTTTTTATATCAGAATATTGATACTAACTAAGCTTCACCATATCGAGCACCATGTGCTCGTGCCTGTCCACACTACCCATGATTATTTACCTTCAATTGCATTCACGAGAAATTTTACTGAAAGTGATGCTGTTTTACCGGTTCCGCCAGTACTTCGGTCGGGGTAGTCGTATGGCGCCGGTGACTGTATAACGGGCGGCGCAGGAAGGAAGGCATATCCAGCTCATCTTCAGTCTTCATGTTTCTGAGCAGCTTGGTGAGCTCGTCTTCCTCCGCATCTTTGCCTATACCCAGCCTGGCTTGGAATCCGGTAGTAATCAGGGTAATCCTTACTTCATTTTCCATAGACGGGTCATTGGCAACACCGAAAATGATGTTGGCATCGGGGTCTACGGCGCCCTTGATAACATCCGCGGCCTGGTTGACTTCGAACAGGGAGAGGTTGTTGCCGCCGACGACGTTGAACAGGACGGCCTTGGAGCCCTCGATGGAAACATCCAACAGCGGGCTGGCCAGCGCTTCCTTGGCGGCATCGGTGGCCCGGTTCTGTCCGGAGCCTGTACCGATGGACATCCAGGCCGGGCCGGCGTCTTTCATGATTGCTTTAACATCGGCAAAGTCAAGGTTAATCATGCCGGGAGTAGTGATAACCTCGGCGATTGCCTGAACGCCGTGCCTCAGCACGTCATCGGCCAGTTTGAAGGCGCTGTCCACTCCGGTCTTATGGTCGCAGAGCGTCAGCAGGCGGTCATTGGGGATGATAATCAGGGTGTCAACCTTATCTATAAGGTGGTTGATACCATTTTCCGACGTCTCCGTGCGGTGAGCACCCTCAAAGGTGAACGGTTTGGTGACCACGGCTATGGTGAGGGCACCGCCGTGCTTGGATATTTCCGCAACGATGGGGGCCGCCCCGGTGCCGGTGCCGCCGCCCATGCCGGCGGTGATAAATACCATGTCAGCCCCGGAAACGAGCTCCTTCAAATCGTCGCGGTTTTCCTCGGCCGCTTTCGCCCCAATAACGTGGTCGCCGCCTGCGCCCAGACCCTTGGTAAGCTTGGCCCCAAGCTGCACGCATATCGGTGCCTCGCAGACAGCCAGGGCCTGAGCATCGGTATTCATAGCGATGAATTCCACACTCTGAATATCCTCTCTGACCATACGGGTTACGGCGTTGCTGCCACCACCACCCAGACCAATGACCTTAATTTTAGCTGGATTAGCCACAAAACTTGTTCTAGCCATCTCCTCCTCCTTTTACTAGTGCCAGAATTAGTTCTTTTTTATTTAGTATTATTAACGAAACAACTTTCTAAGCTGGGACGCCAGGCGGTTCAGGGCGTTACCGAATGTTCCTGACTTCCAGTCCTTCTTACCTTCATGTTTGGCTCCCCAGAGCAGTAGACCAACGCTGGTGGAATATGCCGGGTCCCGAAGCACATCAGCGATGCCGTAGATATCAGTGGGAGCGCCTACCCTTACCGGGAGCCTGAGGATTTCGCGTCCCAGAGCAGCCATACCGGAAAGGTTGGAAGTGCCGCCCGTGAGCACCAGTCCGGCTGGTACCAGTGCT
>JAUWZF010000256.1 GCA_030615475.1 Dehalococcoidales bacterium
CCATCTGATGATAAGCCAGCCGCACAAGCATGAGTTCGCCCAGTATTTGAGCTTCTTTTCGGCGAACCCGAATGACGCCAAGGATTTCGACGCGGAAATCGAGATGTCGCTGGGTGGGGAGCGGGAAAAACACATCATCAACTCGCCGACGGCGGTATATATTCCGGCCGGGCTGCACCACGGCCCGATAAACTTCGCTAAAATTAACAAACCTGTCCTGTTCGTGGATATTGCCGTGACGGGCAAATACGCACGGGTAGGCGATACGCCTGATTAGGCGGTAAGGAGAGGAGAAAGGTGTTACTGAAAGATAGAGTGGCCATTATCACGGGGGGCGCTAAAGGGATGGGCCGCGGTATGGCCCTGAAGTTTGCCGAGGAAGGCTGTTCTGTAGCCATCGCCGATATCGCTATAAAAGAGGCGGAAGAAGCCGTAGCCGAGATTAAGAAGAAAGGCGGAAACGGACTAGCCATAAAATGCGACGTCACCAGCGGCCAGCAGGTCGGCGATACCGTGGAGAAAGTCGTCAATAAGTACGGCAAGATAGATATCCTGGTCAATAACGCCGGGGCGATAGCCGCCCATGTGCCCATTGAGGATTTAACCGAAGAGTCATGGGACAGAGTCCTGGCCTTAAACCTGAAAAGCGACTTTTTATTCTGCAAGTACGTGGTGCCCCACATGAAGAAAAGGAAATACGGAAAAATAATTAATCTTTCTTCCATAGGCGCCGTACAGCCCCCCGCTCACGAGATTCATTATAATACGGCCAAAGCCGGGGTCCTCGGGTTTACCTGGGACCTGGCTACCGCCCTGGCGCCACTCAATATATGCGTTAACGCCATTCTGCCGGGGCCTGTCCGGACATCATTCTACGACCACAAAATAGGGTCGTTCACGGAAGAACAAAAAGACACACATTTTGCGGCCCTGGGGAAAAAGGTGCCCATGCAGAGGGTAGGCACCCCGGAAGACCTGGCGGGGGCGGCGCTGTTCCTGGCCTCGGAGCTTTCAGCCTATATTACGGGGCAGTCCCTGTATGTGGCCGGAGGGCTGCCGCTATTACCGCCAATGCCCCCGCCGCCGCCACCAACCAGTTAAAATGAAAGAGGGGGGCTTTTGCCCCCCCCTCTTTTTTATATATATTCACCCTCACCCTACCCTCTCCTATCAAGGGAGAGGGACTGAGGCCTAGTACCGGACGTAGGTGGGCACGATATTCTTGTATTTCTTGACAAGCTGCGCCCAGTCAGCCGGCAATTCCACTTTTTTGGTTATCGGCGACGGCCCACCCTGCATGAAACCCATCCAGGAACCGAAGCCGCCGAAAACGTAGACCTTTACCGGTTCAGGGTCACGCGGACTGGGGTGGAATATCTTGGGGCTGGACCCCGGACCGGTGACATTACCGCGGTCAAAAGGCTTGTCAGCTTTCAAGCCCAGCCTGGAAAAATAGTCGTCGGGGACAACAGTGTTCTCGACGATATAGTCCTTGACGGCTTTCTTGCTCCAGCCGCCGTTCGCTAGAGCCCCGGCGTTGGTGGGAGTAAGGAGTACCACAAAGGAACCCATCCGGGCGGGGACGATACTGCCGACAATGGTCGCCAGTATGCCTTTATCATCGGTGCCGAAGGGCATCATCTGCTGGAAGGACTGGGGGAACATGAGAGTGATAGCGCTGTCTTCCTTCTTGAAACCGCAGTCGACGTGGAAGGGCTCCCAGGGACTGTATTCCTCGTTCTCCGCGGCAACCCAGGTATATTTACCGGGATTACCGAGCACGCCCATGTCCTCGATTTGCTTGCGAACTCCGCGCATGTTCTTGGTTATCAGGCCCAGGGCGCGGCCGATGGTGGCATTGGCGATGTTACCCGGACTCGTCGCCCCGTAGCTGGAATTTATTTGCAGGTCTTTAGCGACAGGCCCGTTAACGAGCCAGAACGGCGAGAACGAACCGGTGCTGGCGGCCATCATGCCGCAGACGGGGCTGGCGGCCAGGGCCTGCACCCCGGCGATGAGAACGGGCATATAGGTCGGCAGGCAGCCGGCCATGACCGCATTGACGGCGATTCTCTCCACCGTGGCCTTGCCCAGACGGGGCTCCAGTTTCTCCACCAGGTGGTCGGCCGGCAGGTCGGTCCCGGTAAGCATCTCGGCCACGGCTTCTTCGGTGGGCGGTATGATGGGCAGGCCGTCCGTCCAGCCTCTCCGGTAGAAGAAGCGGTTGACCTCTTCCAGGCTGCCCTTGAAAACGATTCTCGGCGGGTTTTCCGGCTCGCGCGGTTTGGGCGCTTTTTCTTCGGCAGTTAGCGGCTTGGTCAGGGCGGCGACCATATCATCAAACACCGTCGTGATAGAGTTTTCGATGGTCTCGACGACGGTGCACTCGGAAACAATAGCCTCCGGCACAACCCTGACGACGGGCATGCCACGACTGGAAGCCGCCGACATGGAGTCGTTCAGGAAGTATTCGAAGGCGAAGGTAACGGTAGGAGTATCATGCTCTTCGATAAAAATAGCGTCGTACACAAGGTACTTGGTGCATGCCCCTCAGTCGCCGACGGAGGCGACA
>JAUWZF010000193.1 GCA_030615475.1 Dehalococcoidales bacterium
GTGTTGTCTGGCCGATAACGAATTCGTCCCCGACCTTATGGCCGGCCTCACAGGTGCCTTCTTGCGATATTACCCTGGCGATTATTTTCGTCATGTTATGGACGCTCCGCAGGTTGTTTCGCTTTCAAATCCGTGCTTAAAATCTCCAGGAAATGGTGGTCGCCCCTCGTCACCTTCTGGCTTTCCGTGATTTCCAGCCGTTTCTTAAACAAAGGGCCGTCGATAACCAGGGTGTGGTATTCCCCGGCTTCACCGCAGAGCGTGATATCTCTGGTCTTGCACAGTTCGTCTAATTGATTGATAAAATTTCTGTCTATTCTTTGCCCCAGAACTTCCTCCCCGAAGAGGTCGGCCTTAACGGCGATGACCACGGCGATAAATCCCACATTGATAAACTCCTCCATGAGCTTCTTCTGGTCCTCGCCCCATAAAGGTAAGCGGGGAGTGATACCGGCTTCCGCACAGACCCTTTCAATCCATTCGCGGTGCGGATTGAAGTCGATATCGCCGAAAACGCCGCCTTCGATTCCCTCTCGCTTGAAGTCTTTGAGCATCTTTATGAACTGGGCTTCGTAGTTATCTCCGGCAGTGCGCTGCTGCATGATGGGAATACCCAGCGCCTCCGATTGCTTCTTGATGACCGCGGCGGATACGCCGTGACTGCACGAGCGCTCTCCGTCCTCGGTGACGGTATTGGCCAGGTAACGGATGTCCAGTCCGCTGGCAGTCGCCCGGTAACAGGCGAGACAGCAGTCCTTGCCGCCGCTCCATGAAGCGAAAACCCGGGACATGGTGCCTCCTACGGTTTGAGATGGGATACATCGTTGAGCAGGCTGAGCATAGCCCCCTGGGGATAAGTTTCAACTATGCTCAGCGAAGCCAGGTAAAGTCGTATCTGACGCCAGTGCTTTATATCTATTCCCAACAGGTTGCATATCATTATTTGCAACGGGCCACCGTGGGCTACGATAAGTATCGTTTCTTTCGGTTTGTGTTCATTCAGCCTTTTCAGGAACTTCTGTACCCGGCTGTTAAGCTCGTTAAAATTTTCACCGCCAGGAAACCGGACAGCCGTATCAAAACCACTTAAAACTTGTGCCAGCTCCGGGTAAAGCTGGCTTATCTCCGCGAAAGTCAGCCCTTCGGCGTAGCCGAAATTGCACTCGTTTAGTTCGTCACATGCGGTGATTTTAAGCTGGTGCCGGGAGGCAATGATTTCCGCGGTGGCATGGGCGCGGCTCAGGTTGCTGGAGTAAACGGCGTTAATCTTTTCCCCGACCAGCCGGTCGCGCAGCTTTTCCGCCTGCCAGATGCCGATATTGCTCAATGTGATATCGGTCTTACCCCAGAACCTGTCGTCCTTATGCAACAGGGTTCTGCCGTGTCTTACCAGAAGTAACCTTGACATGAGTGACTCCTAACCATGTCAGCCGCAAGAGTTAATAAAATATACCATATTTTACAGAGAGTTTCATTCCTCTTCCGTGGTGCGTTTCTTCAACCACAGCTGGGGATAGGTGGACGTCACGCGCCTCAGGGATTCCAGCTGCTTTTTAGTATCTTCGGCGGTGGACTCGTCGGTGAGAAGCTGTTTGAGGCGTGACTGGTCAAGTCCCAGTACCTTTTCCCAGAGTCCCTCCGGTTCCAGTATGGCCCTGACCTCGTCCTCGCTGAAACCAGTTCTCTCCATGAGTTTATAGGTAATCTCATGCTCGCTGCCGAAAACCCGGTTCAGGTCCTCGGCCTGGCAGTATTCGACAATCGTCTGTTTCGCCTCTTCAAGCTGCTTCTCCAGCTCTTTAATCTGTGCCTGGAGGTCGGCGTAACGCTCGACGGCATCGATGGCGGCAATGCCCGGCAGGGGCTCCTGGCGGGTCGCCTGGGGCGCGATAGTCAAATACTGGTGGCGGTAGTAAGGGCAGTGCTCGGGGAAATCACAGGGGCAGTACTGGTTCTCGGTAGCCGGGAATTTCTCCCGGGTAATATTCTCCGCTACCTCCAGCACCAGTCGGCGGGCCTGGTCAAGCTGTGCCTGGCCCCGCGGCGGGCAACTGCAGGCGGTGTTCGACCTGAGGTGATAGAGGGTGAGCCTCTCCACGGGAAGCTGCCAGGTCTGCTCGGCGGCCATCTGGTATATTGTTAGCTGGAGGTCATCCGCCAGGTAATCGGCGGTAAAAAGCTCCTTGTTCGTCTTGTAGTCGATGACCGACAGCCCGCCGCTGTCCAGCTTGTCCACGCGGTCGATAAAGCCCCTCAGCTTGATGCCTTCGATATCGATGTAAAAACTGCGCTCCAGGGCTATCGGCATGTGGAAATCGGCGCTGTGAATTTCCCAGAATCGGGTCAGTATGTCTCTGCCGTAGTCCTTATACCCGGCCTCTTCCTCGGGCGATTCGTAGGCCTGGGAAAGCCAGTTCTGTTCGTAGAATTGCAGTAGCTCTTCCAGGGATGGGGGCGGCGGGGTGCTGACTTTAAAGAAACGCTCGACACAGGCGTGCATGGTTGTGCCGAAGCTGAAGTACCACTTGTCCTCCGTTTTGAGGCCGTCGAGGTACTGCAATTTATAGCACAGGGGACATGACTGGTAAAGGGAAATCTGGGTAAAACTTAGAGGTCTAATCGTTATCCTCCCGTCGTTTTGAGTGGGACGCAGCCGGGGAGCAGCTAGAGGGCACCGCGATTTTCAGCAACTTCAGCTTCACTTTTTCAGACTGTCAATAAAATCATCCAGCGTCAAAGCGGCCAGGGTGGTGGTCTGCAGGGTCCCGCGGGAACCGAGCTCGGTGGCCACCTTGACGATGGACTTGTTATTCGGGGCTTCCAGGACGTTGATAAAGTCGTACTGACCCAGAGTAACGTACTGGGCCAATATTTTTACGCCCATTGCCTCCACTTCTTTGTTGACTTCCTTAATCCTCCCGGGGTTTGTTTTTACCGTTTTCCTGCCTTCATCGGTGAGGTTGGTCATCATAATATACAGCGGCATAATACCCTCCTCTTATAATAGTTTTCGCCAGCGCCTGCGGTGCCCTTTGCTGCCCCCTCTATCATGAAACTTATTATAATCATAACGGGGTATGCATCTGAAATTATAAGGCGTAATGTATGTTTTGTCCATAGGAATAATTTTTGTGCTTGTGGCAACTGCCAGATGATACATTATACAATATAGGCAGTGAGTGAAAACGTAACGCTTTTAGTTGCCTTCAGTGGCGGATTGCTGTCTTTTCTTTCCCCGTGCGTGCT
>JAUWZF010000009.1 GCA_030615475.1 Dehalococcoidales bacterium
ATCTTTTCCCACCTTTATCCTTCCCGTTAGGGTAGGACAGCCGCCCTCGTATCGTCCGCGGCTTATCCCGTAAGTATGTGCCCCACCACCCCGTGGGGTGTCCGAGAGGGGCGCCAGCCCCTCTCAAAGAAATAAGCCATGTAACTATATTTTTTCACAATGTAACCCTGTGTTATACTTGAGGAAAGAAATTAGAGACGAGGGTACAGCGTGACCAGTCCCGACGAAGCAAAAGTAAAAATCGAAAAGCTCCGTGCCGAAATCAACCACCACAACCAGCGCTACTACGTCCTGGACAGCCCGGAAATCAGCGACGCCGAATACGACGACCTGATGCGGGAGTTGAAGCAGCTTGAGGAGCAGTACCCTCAGTTCCTCACCCCGGACTCCCCCACCCAGCGCGTCGGCGCCGCCCCTTTAGAGGCCTTCGGGGTGGTGGAGCACCCCCAGCCTCTTCTATCTTTGGGCAACGTCTTCTCTCAGGACGAGCTGCTGACCTGGTACACACGCACGTCCCGGCTGGCCGGCGATACCCCGTTCGACTTCGTCGGCGAGCATAAAATTGACGGACTGGCCGTTGCCTTAACCTATGCTGACGGTCAACTGGCGACCGGCGCTACCCGCGGCGATGGCTTTCGAGGAGAGAATATCACCCATAACCTGAGGACTATCCGGAGCATCCCTCTCTCCGTCCCCAGGGGTGCCCCGCCCCGCTTCGAGGTGCGGGGGGAAGTCTACCTGTCCAGGACCGGCTTTCAAAAACTGAACCAGGAACGGGCGGCGGAGGGACTGTCCCTCTTTGCTAATCCCCGTAATGCCGCCGCCGGCTCGGTGCGCCAGCTCGATTCCCGCATCACCGCCCGGCGCCCGCTGGATATTATCATCTACATGCTGGGCTGGGCCGAGGGCAAGGCTACCCCGGATACCCACTGGGAGACCATGGAATACCTGAAATCGCTGGGGTTCAAGGTAAATCCCAACAACCGCCGGTTGAAAAACATCGAAGAAGTCGAAGAGTTCTATAAGACCTGGAAAGAGCAGCGTGAAGGCCTTCAATACGAAGCCGACGGTATCGTAATCAAGATAAACCAGCTCAACCTGCACGCAGAGCTCGGCAACATCGGCCACGAGCCCAGGTGGGCGATTGCCTACAAGTTCCCGGCCGTCCAGGGCACCACCATTCTCCGCGATATCGGCATCAGCGTCGGGCGGACGGGCACCCTCAACCCCTACGCCATCCTGGAGCCGGTCTCGGTGGGGGGCGTCACCATCAAGCAGGCCGCCCTGCACAACGAGGACGATATCCGACGCAAGGATATCCGCATCGGCGATACGGTCATCATCCAGAGGGCGGGCGAGGTCATACCGGAGGTCGTCGGGCCGATTGCCTCTAAGCGTAAAGGAAAGGAAAAGGAATTCAGTCTATTAAAAAAGCTGCCCAGGAATGATAAGGGACAGCCCGCCTGCCCCGAATGCGGCGGCGAGGCCATCAAGCCGGAGGGCGAGGTCATGTACTACTGTTCCAACGCCGCCTGTCCCGCCCAGGCCCAGCAGCGCATCGAGCACTTCACCTCGAGGGGCGCCATGGATATCCGCGGCATCGGGGAAAATCTCAGCGCCACGCTCTTTAAAGAGGGGCTGGTCAGGGACGCCGCCGACCTTTATTACCTCAGGAAAGAACAGCTTACCAATCTGGAGAAAATGGGTGAAAAAAGCGCCGAAAATATCATCAACGCCATTAACAAAACCAGAGAGCGCCCGCTGGCCAGGGTTCTCTTCGCCCTCGGCATCAGGCATGTTGGCGTCGAGATGGCGGAGGTTTTAGCGGGTAAATATCACAGTATTGATGACCTGGCTAAAGCATCGAGGGATGAACTGATGGAAATAAGCGCCGTCGGCCCCACGATTGCCGATAGCATTACCGCCTTCTTCCGGCAGGATGATAACCTCAACATCATCAGGAAACTGAAGGAAGCCGGCGTTAAGCTCGAAGAAAAAGCCGCCAGGCCATCGGACCTGCCGCTGTCCGGCAAGGAGTTCGTTATTACCGGTCGGATGGAAGCCTTTTCCCGCCAGGAGGCGGAGGCCAGGATAAATGAACTCGGCGGCGCCGCCAAGGATAACGTCACCCGCCAGACCGACTACGTCGTTGTGGGTGCCGACCCCGGCTCCAAGCTGGCCCGTGCTCAAGAACTGGGCATTACAGTACTTGACGAAAAGGAATTAATCAAGCTATTAAGGAAAGACGTAGTATGAAACTAATCGCAGGCCTGGGTAATCCGGGATTTTTATACTCGCGCAACCGCCACAACGTCGGGTTTATGTGCGTCCGCCACCTGGCCAGGACACTGGGCATTCGCTTCGATAAGAAGCAGGGGCACGCCCGCACCGGCATCGGCAATATCGCCCGCAAAAGGGTCGTGCTGGCCCGCCCGCAGACCTATATGAACGCCAGCGGCGAATCGGTCAGCGCCCTGATAAGGAAGCTCAATATCACCCCGTCCGACCTCATCGTTATTCACGACGACCTCGACCTGCCCCCGGGTAAAATCCGCATCCGACTCGGCGGCGGTTCCGGCGGGCACAAGGGAATCGATTCTATCATCGCCCGCCTCGGCACCAGGGACTTTTACCGCGTCAGGGTCGGCGTCGGGCGACCGGATACAGCCGAAGACTCCGCCGCGGAAAAGGACAAGGCGGTTATCGCCTACGCCCTCTCCGACTTTACCCCCGATGAGAGAAAAATTATTGATAAGATTATGCCTGATGTCAGCCAGGCCATAGTCTGCCTGCTCGCCGAAGGGCTTGAAGCCGCCATGAATAAATTCAACTAACACCCGATAAAATGGTCAATAAACAGGTATTTTTCATCAAACTTATTCATTCCATCATATTTTTTATTATGGTAATATGCCTGTTTTACGTTCTTTACGGCGCTTTTACCAGGACTTATAACGTGATACTGCTTATAGCTCTTGCCGCCATATTCCTCGAAGGGCTGGTACTGCTTTTAAATCGCTGGCAATGTCCTCTGACCAATCTCGCCAAGAGATACGGCGATAAAACGGGAACAATAACGGATATTTTTCTTCCCGCTTGGCTGGCTCCGCATACTTTCAAGATTTTTGGGGTCCTATTAGCCATAGGGCTCGTCATGCTGGGTTTTGGCTATTTCATGAAATGACTGCCGTTAATACTATCTTTGCTACAGCTCAATCTCAGGTGATATAATTTGAATATCTGAAGGAAATTCACGGTGATAGATAAACTCATATTCATCGGGGTCATCGGCGGCGGCGAGGTTTCATCACAGGTCGCTGAGCTTGCCGAAGAGGTCGGCCGTGAGATTGCCCGGCAGGGAGCCGTATTGGTCTGCGGGGGTCTGGGGGGCGTCATGGAAGCCGCCTGCAAGGGCGCCAGCGACGAGGGCGGGTTGACTATCGGCATACTCCCCGGTGATAACCGCCTGGCCGCCAATCCCTACGTTAAGATACCCATCGTTACCGGCATCGGCCACGCCAGGAACGTGGCGGTGGTAAGGTCTTCCCAGGCAATTATCGCCATCGACGGCAGCTACGGCACGCTCTCGGAAATCGGCCACGCTTTACAGAGTGGGATTCCCGTTATCGGCCTGAATACCTGGTCGTTCTCGATTGACGGAAGGGTCGACGACAGTATCATCCCCGCCGATGGCCCGAAAGGCGCCGTAAACAAAGCCATAGCGCTTATTCAGAACCAGCAGTAATTCCGGGTTATGGGAGAGACAGATGTCAACGATTGAAAATGTAAAAGCCATGGAAATACTCGATTCCCGCGGTAACCCCACCCTCGAGGTGGAGGTCGAGCTTTACGACGGCACGCTGGGTCGCGCCGCCGTACCCTCCGGGGCCAGCACCGGCACGCACGAGGCCGTGGAGCTCCGCGACGGCGACAAGTCCCGGTTCAACGGCAAGGGAGTTCTCAAGGCAATAGCCAACGTCAACGAGAACATCGCCGGCGTTATCATCGGGATGTCCGCCGCCGAACAGGCGGAAATCGACCATGCCCTGACAGAACTCGACGGCACGCCCGATAAATCACGCCTCGGCGCCAACGCCATCCTGGGGACTTCTCTGGCGGTAGCCCACGCCGCCGCCAACCTGCTCGACATACCCCTCTACCGCTACCTCGGCGGGGTGAGCACCTATACCCTGCCGGTGCCGATGATGAATATCCTCAATGGCGGCAAGCACGCCGCCAATTCCACGGACCTGCAGGAGTTCATGGTCATGCCGGCGGGCGCTAAAAGCTTCGGTCAGGCCCTGCAGATGGGCACCGAGGTCTACCACGCCCTGAAAAAAGTCCTTAAAGATAAAGGACTGAACACCAATGTCGGTGACGAGGGCGGCTTTGCCCCCTCCCTCCCCTCGAACCGGGAGGCGGTTGAGGTCATCCTGGCCGCCATCGAGTCCGCCGGTTACAAACCTGGTAAAGACTGCTATATCGCCCTGGACCCGGCCTCCAGCGAGTTCTTTGAGGACGGTAAATACGTTCTCGCCCGGGAAGGCAAAACGCTGACTCCCGTCGAGATGGTTGATTATTATGTCAAGTGGGTCGCCGAATACCCCATTATTTCCATCGAGGACGGCATGGCCGAGGACGACTGGGAAGGCTGGCAGCTTATCACTAAAAAACTGGGCGGCAAAGTCCAGCTTGTCGGCGACGACCTCTACGTCACCAACGTCAAGCGCCTCACCAAAGGCATCAGCCAGAAGGCGTCCAACTCCATCCTCATCAAGCTCAATCAGATAGGCACGCTGACGGAAACCATCGACGCCGTCAGAATGGCCCAGCAGGCCGGCTGGACCGCCATCGTAAGTCACCGCTCCGGCGAGACCGAGGACACCACCATCGCCGACCTTTCCGTGGGACTGAACACCGGCCAGATTAAGACCGGCGCCCCCTGCCGCTCGGAGCGCACCGCCAAGTACAATCGACTCCTCCGCATCGAGGACGAGCTCAAAGACAGCGCCAGCTATGCCGGCCTGAAAGCATTCTATAACCTTAAACTATAACTAAAGCAGGAACCTGGCCACCGGGTGTCATTCCCGTGTAAGCGGGAATCCAGAAAATAAGAGAGTAATATAATGAAATCCTATATGGAAAGAATTATATGCAAATTTCGGCTCATTTCTGGATTCCCAATCATGTTGGGAATGACGAGCGAGAAATTCAGAAAAGTGAAGTGAAGTATAGAAAAGAGAAGAAATGACTGAAATTACACCGGGAATCCACTGGATTAAGCTGCCGATAGATGCCGTGGGAGGGCCGGCGCATATCAATTCTTACCTTATTCGCGGGGATATTGGATATCTCCTCGTCGATTCCGGCTGGAACACGGACTCATCGTTCGGCACTATGCATAACAGTCTGGTGAAAAACGGGCTGGGATTCGAGGATATTTCTCAGATACTGGTCACCCACGTCCACCCCGACCACTACGGCATGGCCGGTCGTATCAAGAAACTCTCCGGGGCCACCATCGCCATGCACCCCATCGAAAAAGAGCTCATCGAACCCAGGTATGTCCACATGGAGGAGCTGCTCCACCAGACCGACCGGATGCTCGTCGATAACGGCTTGCCCCACGACGAGATGGTCAAACTGAGGGACGCTACCGTGGGACTGGAGCAGTATATCATCCCCACCCCACCCGATATCACCCTCCGCGACGGGGAAACCGTCACCACCGGCGAGTTCACCTTCCGGGTTATCTGGACACCGGGTCACTCGTCGGGGCATATATGCCTTTATGAACCTGAGAAGAAAATCCTGCTCTCCGGCGACCACATCCTGCCGAAAATCACGCCCAATATCAGCGTCCACCCGCAGTCCATCGAGAATCCCCTCGGCCGGTATGTGAAGTCGCTCCAGGAGATGAGGCAGCTGGACGCCGAGCTCATCCTGCCCGGCCATGACCAGCCTTTCACCGGACTCAGGCCGCGCATCGACGAAATTATTCAGCACCACGAGCAAAGAAACCGCGATATCCTGGCGGTGATGGGGGGCCAGGCCAGAACGACCTACCAGATAGCCCAAGAGATAACGTGGGGAGTCAGGTCCCGGTGGCGTGACCTGCCCGATTTTCACCGAAGAATGGCCATCTTTGAAACGCTGGCCCACCTGGAGATGATGGCTACCGACAGCCGGATAGATAAGCTGCCCGGAAAAGGCATTAATTATTACCGGCAAAACTGATATAATAAGACCGGATGAAGAAAATCGGCATCACCACTACCGTCCCCGTAGAGGTTCTGATAGCCGCCGGTTATCAGCCAATCGACCTGAACAACGTCCTCGTTGCCGACCCCGATCCCGGAAGGCTCATTACCATCGCCGAGAGGGCCGGCTTTCCCCTCAACTGCTGCAGCTGGATTAAGGGAATCTACGGCGTCTGCCTGGACTACGGTATCAATGATGTCATCTGCGTTACCAGCGGCGACTGCTCCAATACCATCATGCTCATGGAGACCCTGAAACTCAAAAGTCTGAACGCCGTACCCTTCGCCTACCCGGACAGTCCCTACCCCCACCTTATGCAGCCTAAGCTGGAGGAGCTGGCAGCGACTCTCGGCACCACGCTGGAAGACGCTGATAAAGTCAGGGACGAACTCAAAGCAGCCCGCGACCTGGCGCTGAAACTGGACGAGCTTACCTGGCAGCAGAATACGGTCAGCGGTTGGGAAAACCACCTCTGGCTCGTCTCCGCCTCCGACTTTAACGGGGATTTTCGTAAATACCGGCGGGAGTTACAGGGCTTATTGGAAGCCTGCTCAAATCGCCAGCCTTACCCCGCCGGACAACTCAGGCTGGCCTACATCGGCGTGCCCTCGGTATATGCCCGCGAGTTATACCCCTTTATTGAAAAACACGGCGCCAGGGTCGTCTTTAACGAGGTCCAGCGCCAGTTCGCCCTGCCCGGGCCCGGCAAATCCCTGGCCGAGCAGTATTCCAGTTACACTTACCCCTACTCCATCCACGAGCGTCTCAGGGACATAAAAACAGAACTAAACCGCCGGCAGGTGGACGGCGTTATCCACTACGTGCAGGCGTTCTGCCACCGCGGCATCGGCGATATTATCTTCCGGGATGCCATCGACCTGCCCGTGCTGACGCTGGAGGGCAACGACGACTTCTTCCTGAACAGCCACATCAAGACGCGCATCGAGGCTTTCCTGGACATGATACAGCGGAGCCGACAGCGGAAATACAGTCAGGCTCTGAAAAAATAATCGATAAAATATTTACTCAGGAGGCAGAAAATGAAAACCAGAATAGGCATTAACGGCTTCGGACGCATCGGCCGGCTGACCCTCAGGGCCATGAAACAGTACCACCGTGACGACCTGGAAGTGGTCGCCGTCAACGACCTGGCCGATACCAGGACCAATGCCCACCTGCTGAAATGGGACAGCGTCTTCGGCCGCTATCCCGGCGAGGTCGGCGCCACCGAAAAAGCCATCGTCGTCGACGGCCAGGAGATTAAGGTAATCTCGGAGCGCGACCCCGCCGCCATTCCCTGGAAGGACCACGGCGTCGATATCGTCATCGAGTCCACCGGCCTTTTCACGGACGCCACCAAGGCCGTCGCCCATCGCAACGGCGGCGCCAAGAAAGTAATCATCTCGGCACCCGCCAAGAACGAGGACATCACCATCGTTCTCGGCGTCAACGAAAAGACGTACGACCCCGCCAAACACAATGTTATCTCCAATGCCTCCTGCACCACCAACGGCATCGCCCCTCCCGTCAAGGTGCTGCACGATAATTTCGTCATCAGCAAGGGACTGATGACTACCATTCACTCATATACCAACGACCAGGTGGTACTGGATACCATTCACACGGACCCGCGCCGGGCGCGCGCCGCCGCCCTGAACATGATTCCCACCACCACCGGGGCCGCCAAGGCCGTGACCCAGGTCATCCCGGCGCTGCAGGGCAAGATTCACGGCCTGGCCTTCCGCGTGCCGACGCCCACCGTCTCCGTCATCGACTTTGTCTGCGACCTGGAAAAAGAGGTCACGGTGGAGCAGGTCAACCAGGTCTTGAAAGCCGCCGCTGCTGGGCCGCTTAAAGATATCCTCGAATACTGTGAGGAGGAGCTGGTCAGCATGGACTTCAAGGGCAATCCCCACAGCTCCATCATCGATGGTCCCAGTACCATGGTCATCGGCGGCAACATGGTCAAGATACTGGCCTGGTACGATAACGAATGGGCCTACAGCTGCCGCCTCGGCGATTTAGCGGTCTATATGGCTTCCAGGGGGTTGTAAGGAAAAGAGCTAAAAAAATTACCACCGCGTACATAAGTACGGATTGACAAGCAGTTGCGGAATTGCGTAAAATAGGAAAGCTACCTGATTAGGGTGAGTTATGAAGTTAGTTGTTGTTGGCTTCGGACAATGCGGCGGCAGAATCGCCGATGAGTTCGCCCGACTTAATGGAAGAGCCCGTGGTTTACGCGGGCTAAATATTGTCACCGGCGCCTATGCGGTTAATACCGACATCGCGGACCTGAGCGGACTGAACACCATAAAGTCAGATTACAACCACCGCATTCTCATTGGCAACAAAAAAACCGGCGGCCATGGCGTCGGGAAAATCAACGAGCTCGGCGCCGAGATTGCCAGAGAAGACGCCGACAAGGTCATCGAGACGGTAAGGAACACCAAGCACTTCCAGGAAACGGATGCCTTCCTGCTGATTGCCGGGGCTGCCGGCGGCACCGGCTCCGGCGCGATTTCCGTAATGACGCAGCAGATAAAGGAGCGTTACGTAGACAAGCCGGTCTACAATCTTATCATCCTTCCTTTCGAACATGAAGAGGCTACCGAGGACAGGACAGTCTATAACGTGGCCACCTGCCTGAAATCAAGCTACCTGGTTGCCGACGCCATATTCCTGGTCGATAACCAGCGGTACGTCAGCAAAGACGCCTCCCTCAAGCATAACCTTGACAAGATAAACGCCTCAATCACGCAGCCCTTTTTTAACCTGCTCTGTGCCGGCGAAGAAAAGAAGTCCAGATACATCGGCGCCAAGATGCTCGATGCCGGTGACATCATACAGACACTGGTAGGCTGGACCACCCTGGGCTACGGTCGTTCTCATACCTCGGCACTCAAATCGTTCTTTACCTCAGCCCGCAATTTTAGAGACAAAGCATCGGAAACCCAGAAGGGAGTCCAGGCGCTTGACGAAGCTATCAGCGGACTATCGATTAAATGCAATCCCCTGGACTCAAAGAGGGCCCTCTATCTCGTTTCCGCCCCTGCCAGGGAAATCAATGTTGACCTGATTAAAGAGCTCGGCACCTATATCAAAAACATGGCCCCGGAAGCAGTCATAAGGAGCGGTGACTACCCCAGGGCAAAAGGCTCCATGGACATCACCATAATGCTTTCGGAAATGAGCGATGTGGAAAAGGTCAGGAACTACTTCACCAAAGCCATTAACCTCATGGTGGAACTCAAGAAGCGCCAGGAAGGCGTGGTAAGCACACAGCGAGGGATTGACATTACGATAAAAGACATTCCCTCGCTGCTATAGTTAGACTATTCAGTTAAATAACCCGTCTACCGCTTCGGAAGACCCCGCTCCATGACCTCTACCCCGGGTAACGATTACCCGATATAAGGTTCTACCAGCACCCCTGGAGAAAGCGGCCTCCGAAATATTTTACCCGAATCTTATAATTATCTGGCTATCTTGGAATAGATTTGCCAGGCCTGTTCGATGGTGTCATCGCGTACTTTCCAGGCTTTACCTATATTCTCTTCACGGACACTGGCAGCCTCAGCTATAGTCGACTCATAAGCTCTACTGGCTGCCTCTTCGGCGCTCCTGAAGGCTTCCTCAGCCCGCGCTAGTACATTCTCCCGGGCTTTGGCGGCTTTGGCTAACGCCTCATCCCGGTCTTTCATAGCCTGAGCCACTTTAGCCTCATAAGCTCTACTGGTCTGCTGCTCCGCCCGCTTATAGGCTTTAGCTACCTGCACTTCATTCTCATGGTAAGCCTTGGCGACCTGACGCTCGGCGTCCATGTAGGCAGCGTAAGCCCTCTCGGCTTGGCTCATAACCTCGTCAAGCGGACTTTTCGGTCGCTCTTCTTCTGCTGCTGGAGTCTCCTCGACCTCCTCAGATGGAGTTTCAGCTTCCAACTCTACCGGGGTAGAGGACTGCTTGGTTCGCTCTTTCTGGTTAGCCACCAGACACCTCCTTCAATTAACATTATTAGTTTCACAGCTTCATTGGCTTGAAATTAATGGGTTATAAATACCGGGCCACCACTTAGTGCCAAGTATATTGCTCACCCTGTAAAAAGTCAAGCAATCTTTACACTTCTCACACCGGTAATTTCCTAAACTTTTGAAAATATTTTAAAATCCTGTACAACGGTTAAAGCGTAGCGGATTAATCCTCTTCTGTATTGGCATCTTCAGCGTCGGTCCCTTTTTCGCCCTGGGCCTTCTTGGCCTCGTACATCCTGGCCAGGGATTCCAGACGCGCTTCCATTTTGCCCTTGGGCCCTTTGCCCGCTTCCTTCAACCTTTTCTCTGTTTTGTCTGTTTTTTCTGCCTTATCTTCTTTGTCTACCTTATCCACCGCCTCCGTTACGGCATCTATCGCCGCTTCCGCAGCCTCAAAGGCCACCTCCCTTTCCCCCTCGACTTTATCCAGCACCTCGGTCAGGGCTTCCTCCGAGATTTCAGTTTCTTCCTCACCCTCTTTTATCTGGCCCTTGGCCAGGGTCTCCTCATAGGCCCTAAAGGATGCTTCGGCGGTTTCCCTGGCGACCTGACCGGTAGCTTCGGCCCGACTTATCGCTTCTTTAAAGGCGGATATAGATACTCCGGCCGCCTCCCTGGCCACCCTGGCTGATGCTTCCGTCGCTTCCTTAACGGCTTTTACCGTTCTCTCTGCCGATTCTCTGGCGGCTTTTATCAGTGCATCCGTCACTTCCCTGGCCGTCTTTACCGCAGCTTCAGCCGTCTTCTTGGTCTCCCGGCTTATCTCCTCAGCCCGGGCCATGGCCCCCTGGATTTCCTTCTCCGAAGCCTCCGATGCCTCCCTGGCAGTAGTAATGGCGGCTTCAATGGCTTCCTGGACGACTCTCATTGACTCTTCGGCGGTCTCTTGAGCTGTCCTGCCTATCTCCTCGGCTTTAGCTACCGCCTCATCGGACTCCTTCTTTGTCACTTCAACAGCTTCCTGAGCCGCTCTGGCTGATTCTTCGGTGGCCGCTTTAGCCGCGTTACTTATCTCCTCCATTCTGGTAATAGCTTTCCGATACTCACTGGCCGACGCCTGGGCATTATCCCTGGCTTCTGTACCTATTTCCTCGGCCCTGGAGATTACTTCCCGCGATTTCTCTATTGATTCCTCGGAGGCCTCTTGAGCAGCTCTGGCAGACGCTTCAGCCACCTCCTGGGCTTTCCTCCCCTCTTCTTCCGCCTGAGCTATCGCCTCCTGAATCTTATTTACCGATTCCTCAGCAGTCTCCCTGGTTTCCCGGCTAACCTGCTCAACCCTGGCTACCGCTTCCCAGAACTGCTTCGCGGACAGTGCGGCTTCTTCTTTAGCTGCCTTATTTATCGATTCGACCCTGGCTGTGGCTTCCTGCGATACCTTTATTGAGGCCTCGGAGGCTTCTTGAGCCGTTTTAATGGCTGCAGCTGTCGTCGTCCTTGTTTCCCTGGATATCTCTTCAGCCTTGCGCATTGTTTCCTGGGCAGCCCTTTTTGAGGCCTCATTAGAGAGCTTGGCTTCCCTGTCAATCGCCTCGACCCGGTTCAGCGTTTCCCGGGATGACCTCTGCGCAGCCTCGGCAACCTCCTTGGCGACCTTGCTTATTGTCTCCGCCCTGCCAGCCACTTCCTCGGCCGCTCTGGTCGCAACCTCGGCGGCTTCCCGGGTTGATTTACTCGTCTTCTCAGCCCGGCTTACCGTGTCTTTGGCTGCTTTATTGGTGGCTTCAGCGGCATCCCTGGTTTCCCGGGCCATCCTGCCCGCCCGGCTGGCAGCTTCTTTAGCCGCTTTAATCGATTCGTCGGCGGTCTCCTTGGCCGTCTTGACCGACGCCTCGGCCGTACTCACCGCTTCCTGTGCCGCTTCTTTCGCAGAATCAGCTGTTTTTTTAGCTTCACGGCTTAACTCATCGACACGGCTCAGACCTTCCTGAGACAACATCAGCGCCGACTCCGCCGCGTGCATCGCCTCGCCGCTTATCTTTTCAGCCCGCGCAATAGCCTCCTCAAACGCCTTCGCCATCGACTGCGCGGTTTCTTGCGGTCTCCTGGCAACTTCTTCCGCCCGGCTGATGGCTTCATTGGCGGCCCTTATCGCCTCCTCGGCGGCTTCCCTGGCTTCCTGGCTTATCTTCTCCGCCCGGCTGACCGCCTCCTGTGCCGCTCTGGACGCGGACTCAGCCGCTTCTCTGGACGTCTTGCCAATCTCCTCAGCCCGGTGTGCCGCATCCATGGCGGTTTTCGTCGATTTCTCGGACGCTTCCCTGGCCGCCCGACTCAGTGTTTCGGCCCGGGCTACCGCCTTTTCGAAGTCACCGATACTTCCTTCTATATCTTCTTTTAACTCAGGAGACATCAATCAAACCTCTCTATATAGTCCCGCTAAACCACTCCCAGTATAGCATATTCTATTATAGACTCATCAGTTTTTCAATAAATATATGAGTATTTACGAAGTAACAGCCCTAATGTAACATAGGTAATAGTACTAAAATATATCAT
>JAUWZF010000142.1 GCA_030615475.1 Dehalococcoidales bacterium
CTTTAACACATCACAGGCACTGGCTGCTCTCTTTGACCTGGCCCGGGACATAAACCGGGCCGACGAGGCGGGGATGGACGTGCAGAAAGCCCGCGAAACACTAAAAGCGCTGGGCGGGGTGCTGGGCCTGACATTCCAGGCGCCGGAGGAAGCGCCGCTCGATGTGGAACCGCTAAGACAGCTGTTATCATCCGTCAAGGAAGATATTAAAAAATCTAACCTGGAAGGAATTGCCGCCGGCGACGCCCCGGATGATGCCGACGCCATCATAGAGTTCCTGATATCAGTCCGCCAAGAACTCAGGAAAGCCGGGCAGTTCCAGCTTGCCGATGAAATACGTAATAAACTCGGGGAACTCGGCATAGCCCTCGAAGATAAACCGGCAGGCACGGTCTGGAAGAGGAAACGCTAGCCACCGGAGGTGAAGCATGTGGCAGAATATCGCCTTTATTTTTATGGGACTGGGAGTACTGGCCTTAATCGGCTGGGCGGTCCAGGGCTTCTTCATGGCCAGCGACATCCCGCTGCTCATCAGGATAGCCGTGGGGGCTATCGGGGTGGGAGTACTGATACTCATCGGCGTCGCTATAAAAGACCGAATAAGCAAGAAGGATGAATTCAAGGGGGTAGAGAGATGATTATAACCACTACCGAGCAGATCGAGGGTAAAAAAGTCAAAAGGACCATCGGCATGGTCAAGGGCAGCACCATCCGGGCCAGGCACCTGGGCAGGGACATTATGGCGGGATTGCGGGGCATGGTGGGCGGCGAGATAACCGAATACACCAAGATGATGGCCGAAGCCAGGGAAGAAGCCATCAAGAGGATGACCGAAGACGCCGAAAAGCAGGGGGCCAACGCCATAATCTGCGTCCGCTTCGGCACCTCAATGGTCATGCAGAATGCCGCCGAGGTGCTCGCCTACGGGACCGGCGTGGCCTTAGAGTAAAGGAAGCGCTGACATTTCAAAAACAGAGGCACAGTCCACTGAAGCAGTCAACCGCGGCCAGGTCAGATAAAACCCAGCCTCCCGTAAGCCATCGAACGTAACAGACGTACTGACGGATAACCTGCTATACAGGAGTTACGAAAATTATATTAATTCCGGTTACATTAACAGGATGGGCGGAGCGCTACAGGAGCATTAACCCTTGCCGATACGAAATACCTTGGTGCCACAGGCGGGGCAAACACCCTTAGTCGCCGGGCGTCCATTCTTCAGGGTAACCGATGTAGGATTCTTAATTTCTACCTTTTTCCTGCACTTCATGCAATAAGCCTGCATTTCCGCACCTCCTTAATTATCCTGCCCAGCAGAGTAACAAACCCGCTCGTATTTGTCAATAGCGGCAAGCCCGAAAATGGCACTATTTCTTAATGAACGCCCCTAATTTTTACCTCATCGCCTACTTTGGCGTTGAGAAAGGCGCCGGCGTTACCGTCTTTCAGCGAGATTTCCAGGTGGTCGGAGCTGCCAATCAAGGCCAGCAGACCCTCAGCGGTGCCGTAGGTGCGGCTGAGTCCGTGAACTACTTCGTTGCCCACCTCAACGGTAATCGCGCCGTCTTCCGGTGGAAGGTCGCCGCTTTTCAAGCTAGTAATCAGGTTGCCGAAATTATCAATGTGCAGGACGTTACCCACCAGTGTGCCGTCCGGCGTGCGGTGGGGGCGTGGCAACGGCAGCACCACCAGCGAGTTTACGGGCTCGCCGAAAGCGGACGGGTGTGTGCCCAGAGAAAGGTGGGCGGCCACCGGAGCGAAGATATCACGCCCGTGAAAGGTGGGGCTGACCGGCGACCGCCAGAATCGCGATTCGGTAATGGCGAAAGCCTCCGCCCCATCCAGTGGCTGCCGGTTATCGACTACCTGGCCGGTGGCGTACTGATGAATAATATAGCTCAGGACGCCGTTGTCCGGCGCGACGAAGTCGGCCCCGGGCGTCCTCAGAATAATAGCCCGCCTGTCGGTGCCGACACCGGGGTCGACCACCACCAGGTGGATAGTGCGCGGCGGAAAGAACCCATAAGCCGTGCTCAGGACAAAAGCAGCCTGAGAGATGTTCCGGGGTTTGACGGAGTGGCAGATATCGACCAGTTTTGCCCCGGGGTTGATACCCAGCACCACGCCTTTCATGGCGGCGACATAGGCATCGGCCAGACCAAAATCGGTGGTAAAGGTTATTACGGCATCCATGGCTTCTACCGAGAATCAGGTACTTACCCGGAGCGACACTATGGAGAGGATGAGGAAAATAACCACCAGGGCGATGGTGAGCTGGAAGAGCGTTTTTTCCACGCCGCGCTTGGTGCGAAATACCGTGTCCGCCTGTCCGAAGATGCCCCCCAGACCACCACCCCGCACCTGAAGCATGGCGACCAGTATCAGGGCTATGGCGACGACAATCTGAGCTATATATAAATAAGTTGCCATTCTTTATTCTCCAGTTGCCGGATTTCAGGCTTCAGCTCGAAGAGTCTTCGACAAGCTTCTGCTTCAGCACTTCATTAACAAGCTGCGGATTGGCACGACCTTTCGTTGCCTTCATCACCTGCCCGATCAGGAACTTGAGGGCCATCTCTTTCCCGGCTTTGTAGTCGGCGACGGGCTGTACATTAGAGTTTATCACCTCAGCGACTATTTTCTCAAGCTCCTGCGTATCGCTAATCTGGCTGAGGCCTTTTTCCTCAATAATTGACATCGCATCACTAGCGGTTTCATACATCTTACCGAGTACAGATTTCGCCGTGGCGGTATTAATAATATTATCTTCGATTAACGTGATTAAACCTGCCAGCTTATCCATGCTGACCTGTTCTTTGAATTCGACTACTTCAATATTGTTGGCATTCATGATGCGGCTAACTTCACCTAGGAGCCAGTTGCTGGCAGTTTTCGGGTCAATCCCTATTTTGATAAGTTCCTCTCCGGAGGCCGACATTTCCATGGAACTAGTGAGCAAATCCGCATCATAGAGAGGCAGGGCGTAGTCGGCCATAAACCGGTCGCGCCGGGCCTCGGGCAGCTCGGGCAGCTTCTTCCTGACGGCTTCCACCCAGTCGCGCCCGATAACCAGCGGCGGGAGGTCCGGCTCCGGGAAGTAACGGTAGTCGTGCGCATACTCCTTGCTGCGCTGGGAGACGGTCTTGCCCTTGTCCTCCACCCAGCCCCGCGTTTCCTGGACGAGTTTCTTACCCTCGGCAGCGGCCTTCCTCTGGCGCCGGGCTTCGTACTCCATGGCCAGGTAAACGGCCTTGAAGCTGTTCATGTTCTTGACTTCCACCTTGGCGGTGAACTCGCTGCTGCCTTCGGGGAGGAGGCTGATATTGGCATCGCAGCGGAAGCTGCCTTCCTCCATATTGCCGGTGGAGACTCCCAGGTACTGCAGAATGCTGCGCAGCTTGATGAGGTACTGGCGCGCCTCTTCCGGGGAACGAAGGTCGGGCTCGCCGACGACTTCCATAAGGGGACAGCCGGAGCGGTTGATATCCACCAGGCTGTAGTCTTCTCCATCCGGGGAGGTGCGGTGCAGCAGCTTGGCGGTATCTTCCTCCAGGTGGACGCGGGTGATGCCTATCTGCTTCTTTTCACCGTCGACTTCTATGGTGAGAAATCCTTTCTGCCCGATGGGGGCGTCGTACTGGGAAATCTGGTAGCCCTTAACAAGGTCGGGGTAGGGGTAGTTTTTACGGTCGAACTTGGTGTATTCGGAGATAGGGCAGTTAAGGGCGAGGGCCGTCATCATGGTGTATTCCACGGCCTGGCGGTTGATGACGGGCAGGACGCCGGGCATACCCATACACACTGGGCAGACATGGGTATTGGGCGGCGCGCTGGCATAATCCGTGCTGCAGCCGCAGTACATCTTGCTCCTGGTGAGTAATTGAGCGTGGACTTCCAGTCCGATAATCGTCTCGTAATTCATAGCTGTTCCGATTCTGAAAACAACATCTCCAGTATAGCAACAATAGGCGTGGCTGACAAGGAAGGGGGGCTGGCGCCCCTCTTAGACGCACCGCTTATTAAGCCGTAAATGATGCTGGGCGGCAGGGTGGGAATAGATACCAAAGAAAAGGGGGGCCTGGTGGAGAGGCAACCCAGAACCAAGGAAAAATATTACACCAAATAATTCCAAATATGCTATAATTTTGGGGCCAACATGGGGCCGTAGTTCAGTTGGGAGAACGCCTGCTTTGCACGCAGGAGGTAGGGGGTTCGAATCCCCCCGGCTCCACTCGGGGGTTCAATAGGCAGAACCGAAAACTCGTCTTGTTCC
>JAUWZF010000192.1 GCA_030615475.1 Dehalococcoidales bacterium
AGTGACACTCCCCGAACTGCTCTCGGACAAGGGTATCAATACCGCTGCCGTGGTTGACACGCCGTTCTTTATACGGCGCGACATGAATTATGACCGCGGTTTCCGTACTTTTACCGAAATCACCGGACAGATGCATCTCCAATGGAGAGTCGATCCTGATACCAAGGAAGGGCAGGTCACCCACGGCATATTCGGGGGAGACGTAAGAAATGACTGGCGGTATGAATCCGATTATTTTGCACCCCGGACATTCACCACGGCGATGCAGTGGCTGGAGCGTCATTATAAAGAGGACTTCTTTCTCTATGTAGATACCTGGGACCCGCACGAACCCTGGGAACCTCCGCAATATTACCGGGAGTTATACTGGCCCGGGCATGACGGCGACCAGGCGATGCCCCTCTATGGATACTGGCCGGAGGCGCCCGGCTTTACTGAAGAAAAGGTTAAAAAAGCCCATGCATCGTATTGCGGCGAGGTGACCATGGTGGATACCTGGTTCGGTTACCTCATGAGGCACGTGGAGAACCTGGGCTTGATGGAAAATACGGCCGTCATATTCACCAGCGACCACGGCTATTATTTCGGTGAGCACGGCGGCCTCCTGGGGAAAATGGTCTTTGCCAGGGACAAGAAAACCGGCAGACCGTTAAACGGAGTCTGGTCGCACTCGCCGTTCTATGAGGAAGTTACGCATACTCCCCTCCTTGTTTATCTGCCCGGTGTTCCCCCGGCGACTTATAGCGGCCTGACATCAGCAGTCGATTTGATGCCGACGGTCATGGACATTATGGGGCAGGAAATTCCATCTCGAGTCGAGGGCAAGTCATTCCTGCCCATGGTAAAAGACCAGTCCCTGGCCGGGCGGGAGTATGTGGTGAGCGCGCACCCGTTCCTTAATGCCGGTGATTCGTTGCGGTCGATTGACGATTTCGAACGGTATACGGAGAAGGATTCTACGGCCACCGTGACCACCGATGAATGGACGCTGCTCTACAATACCGAGCCGGGTTTATCGGAGCTGTATCATTTAAAGTCCGATAACAGGCAGGAGAAAAACGTTATCACGGAGCATCCGGACAAAGCGTGTGAGCTGCATCAGCTGCTGGTCAAGTACATGCGCGAAACCAATATCTCGAAGCATTTGCTTGAGCCGCGCCTGGAGTTGCGACTGTAGAGAGAAGGGGGGGAGAACTACGGGCTAAGCCGCCGATGCTGCGAGGGCGGCCAGGGTGGGAATAGATCTCATGGAAAAGGTAGAGGGGGTTTTAAAACCCCCTCCATAATATCTGTTAACGTACATGCTTTAGACCTCTCTGAACTCGCCTTCCACGGTGCCTTCGCCTTCATCACCTTTGCCGCCTTCATCACTCGGGGGTGGTTCTTCTCCGGGTGGTGGGGGCTGCTGCTGCCCCTGCTGCCCGTAAACGGCCGAGCCTATCTTCTGCATGGTCTCGTTAAGCTCCTGGGTGGCTTTCTTGATGGTATCAATATCAGTGCCCTGCAGGGCCGACTTCACCGCGGCTATCTTTTCTTCGGCCTCTTTGTTCAGGTCCTCGGGAATCTTGTCCTTGTTATCGCGCAGTGTCTTTTCCGCCTGGTACGCCATGGAGTCGGCCATATTCTTGGCCTCGATCTCGTCGCGGCGCCTGGTATCCTCGGCGGCATGCATCTCCGCCTCTTTCTGCATCCTGTCAACTTCCTCTTTGGAGAGTCCGCTGGAGGCGGTGATGGTTATCTTCTGCTCCTTGCCGGTACCCTTGTCCTGGGCCCGGACATTAAGGATACCGTTGGCGTCGATGTCGAACGTGACCTCGACCTGGGGCACGCCGCGCGGCGACGGCAGAATGCCGTCCAGCATGAACCTGCCCAGCGTGCGGTTATCGGCGGACATGGGCCGTTCACCCTGAAGGACGAGAATCTCAACGCTGGGCTGGTTATCCGCCGCCGTGCTGAAAATCTGGCTCTTGGCGGTGGGGATGGTGGTATTGCGCGGGATGAGCGGCGTGGCGACGCCACCGAGGGTCTCGATGCCCAGGGTGAGCGGTGTCACGTCGAGCAGTAATACATCCTTGACCTCACCCTTGAGGACCCCGGCCTGTATGGCGGCGCCAATGGCGACCACCTCATCGGGGTTGACGCCCTTATGCGGCTCCTTGCCGAAGGACTCCTGTACCTTCTTCTGGACCAGCGGCATGCGGGTCTGCCCGCCCACCAGGATGACCTCGTCAATCTGGGAGGCTTTTTTACCGGCGTCGGTCAACGCCTGTTGGCACGGGCCGATGGTCTTTTCCACCAGGTCCATGACCAGCTGCTCCAGCTTGGAGCGGGTCAGCGTGATATTAAGGTGCTTGGGCCCGCTGGCATCGGCGGTGATAAAGGGGAGGTTCACCTCGGTCTGCTGAACGGAGGATAGCTCTATCTTGGCCTTCTCCGCGGCTTCTTTGAGTCGCTGCAGGGCCGTCTTGTCGGACCGGAGGTCGATGCCCTGGTCTTTCTTGAACTCGTCGCAGAGCCAGTCCATAATACTCTGGTCGAAGTCCTCACCGCCGAGGTGGGTATCGCCGTTGGTGGACTTCACCTGGAAGGTGCCTTCGCCGAGCTCGAGTATGGAAATATCGAAAGTACCGCCGCCGAGGTCGTAGACGGCGATGGTCTCGTCATTCTTTTTATCCAGCCCGTAGGCCAATGCGGCGGCCGTGGGTTCGTTGATGATGCGCAGCACCTCCAGCCCGGCAATCTTACCGGCATCCTTGGTCGCCTGGCGCTGGGCATCATTGAAATAGGCCGGCACCGTAATGACAGCCTCGGTCACCTTATCGCCGAGGTAAGCCTCGGCATCGGCCCTGAGTTTCTGCAGAATCATGGCCGAAATCTCGGGCGGACTGTATTCCTTGTCGCCCATGACGACATGAACGTCGTCGTTGGACGCTTTAGTAGCCTTGTAAGTTTTGCGTTTGGCGTCTTCCTCGACAGGGAGCTCACGCCCGGCCGGCTCTCCCCACGTGCGCCCCATAAAACGCTTGAGGGCGTAGATGGTATTTTCCGGGTTGGTGATGGCCTGCCGCTTGGCTATCTGGCCCACCAATCGTTCTCCGTTTTTATTAATGGCTACCACCGAGGGCACGAGGCGGCTGCCCTCGGAACTGGTAATGACTACGGGCTCTCCTCCCTCCAGCACCGCCACCTCGCTGAAGGTGGTACCCAGGTCTATGCCTACTACCTTTCCCATTTACTCTTCCTCCTTTGTCT
>JAUWZF010000191.1 GCA_030615475.1 Dehalococcoidales bacterium
CCGGCAATATCACCTCAAGGCATTCCCGTACGGCCTTGGGACTGCCCGGCAGGTTGATAATAAGGCACTGCCCTCGCAGGCCAGACACTCCCCTGCTCAATACTGCCATCGGCGTTTTCTCCAGGGACCTGGCTCTCATCGCCTCGGCAAAACCCGGAGCGTTCCTGTCTATCACCGATAGCGTCGCTTCCGGTGTAATATCGCGCCGGGCCAGACCGGTACCGCCGGTGGTCAGAATGACATCCACCCCACCCCCATCAGCCCAGTCGATAAGCTTGCCGGCAAGAACATCCCGCTCATCGGGGACAACCTCATACTTAATAATAGTACTCTCTATCCGCGACAGGATGCCCCGGATTACTTCGCCGCTTTTATCCTGGCGCTGTCCCTGAGAACCTTTATCACTGATAGTAAGTACGGCGATATTCAATATAATTCCTTCTCACAAAACAAGATATATTGTACCATATCTGAGGCTTGCGACGAAAGTACCGGCATAAGAACTATTTTCCCCACCCTTCCCCACCAAATACTGATTTTCTTTTTTAGCTTCAACCATAGCTCAGGTACGCGTAGATATCACAAATTTGTCACAATTTCTTAAAAATTCCTTGAAAAGACTTGACAAACATGGGTTGATGTGTTATAAAATGGTGAAATATGGGTAGTGGTGGTAATTTGTGGTAGAAAATTGAGGCTATGTTTTACGGCGAGTTTGATTACAAGATAGATGAAAAAGGCAGAGTGCCCCTCCCACCCAAGTTCCGCAACGCCTTAAAAGACGGCGTGGTACTGACGCCCGGACCCGAAAAATGCATCACCGTATATACCTTACCGGAATGGAGGAAACTCTCCACCACGCTCACCAATAGCCCGATATCACGCAGCAAGATGAGGAAGCTGAGCCGCGCCCTCTTCGCCACGGCCTTCAGCACCAAGATAGACGGTCAGGGTCGGGTTGCCCTTCCGGCGCCGCTACGCGAGCATGCCGAGATTGTCGATGAAGTTGTCGTCGCCGGTTCCAATACCTACCTTGAGATATGGAACAAAATACTTTGGGAGGAAGAGAAGGAATTAAGCCAGGAACAGGCCTGGCAGATTATCGAAAGCCTGGAGAATAGCTGATGATAAAACACTGGTCAGCCTCCAGCCACACTCCAGTTCTACTCTCAGAGGCGCTCAGGGCACTGGCTGTTCAGCCAGGTGGCCGCTATATTGATTGCACGCTGGGCAGCGCGGGACATGCCACCGCCATTCTGGATCACGGCTCGCCCGGCGGACAGCTGCTGGGCATCGACGCCGACCCCAACGCTATAGAAATAGCCAAGGAGAGACTCCAGCATTATAAAGACTCTACCCTTCTGGTAAATGATAACTTCGTTAACCTGCAGTCTATCTGCATTAAATACGATTTTTTCCCGGTACACGGTATCCTTTTCGACCTGGGCCTCTCCTCAATGCAGCTCAACGGGAACGGTCGCGGTTTCAGTTTTCAGTATGACGCCCCGCTGGACATGCGTTTTAACCCCTCCCAGAAGATTACCGCCGCCGATATCGTTAATACCACCTCGGAGGCGAGACTGGCCCACCTTATTAAAACATACGGCGAGGAAGGCCACAGCCGCCGCATCGCCCAGCACATCGTAAAGGAACGCCCGATAGAAACTACACGCCAGCTGGCCCAGCTGATAGAGAAGGCTGTCGGCCGGAGAGGTAAGCTCCACCCGGCCACCAAGACCTTCCAGGCGCTACGCATCGCCGTCAATCATGAACTTGAGCACCTGGAAGCAGCCCTGAGACAGGCGGTTGACCTGCTCGGCTACGAGGGCAGGCTGGTTGTTATCACCTACCACTCATTAGAAGACCGCATTGTCAAGCAGTTTACGCAAAAAGAAGCCAGAAGCTGCATCTGCCCTCCGGGAACCCCGACCTGCACCTGCGGCCACACGCCACGCTTAAGACTGATCAATAGGAAGGTTATTACCCCAACCACAACGGAGATTCAACTTAACCCGCGCAGCCGCAGCGCCAAATTGAGAGCGGCCGAGCGCATTATTATCCAGGGTGATTGCTATGCAACCCCCGAGGACCACGCCTTCATAACCATCGCCAAGTCCAGAGGCTGGCGAAGGCCGGCTTTATTACAAAAAATCAGAATGGCCTTTTTAGCGGCCTAGAATACGGCAGAGTCTGAAAAGGAGGTTACCTATATGTAATAACTGGGTAACAAAAAGGGGAATCAAAATCCAGTTACTAAGGAGGGCAGATGAGAAAACGAAATGTTGTAGCTTCTATTGATGTTGGTACCACCAAGATATGCACGATACTGGCAGATGTCAGCGACGGCGGCATCCCCCGGGTGGTGGGTGTCGGTGTTGCCCCATCCAGAGGACTGCATAAGGGTCTGGTGGTCAATATCAATGAAGCCAGAGAGTCAATTCGTGATTCAGTGAGAAAGGCGGAACAGGCCAGCGACTACAAAGTGGAATCAGCCTATGTCGGCGTTACCGGCCGTCATGTCAGCTCGATGAATAACCGCGGCGTAGTCGCCATCACGCGTAACGACCGTGTCGTTCGCCCCGATGACCTGAAACGCGTCCTTAGCGCTGCCCAGAGTGTCAAAACTGCCGGCGACAGAAGGCTGCTTCATGTAATTCCCCGCAGCTACGCTGTCGATGGCCAGCCAGGTGTCAAGAATCCTGTAGGCATGCATGGATTCCGTCTCGACGTGGAAACACACGTCATCACAGCTGCCGTTACCTCAGTTCAGAACCTTGTAAAATGCATCCGCAACATCGGGATAGACATTGAGGACCTCGTCCTCGAACCCCTGGCCAGCAGTGAGGCAATTCTCACTGAAGACGAGAAACAGGTAGGCGTGATAATGGCCGATATCGGCGGTGGAACCACGGACGTTGCTGTCTTCAGGGATGGCAGCATCTGGCATACTTCCATTCTGCCGGTAGCCGGTTATCAGCTTACCCGTGATGTCGCCATCGGCCTGGGACTGCCGTTTGAAATCGCCGAGGAGATGAAGAAGAAGTACGGTAGCGCCATGCCTGTTTACGAGGGCACGGCGGATACCGCGCCGGCCATATCCAAGGACGGGCACGGCGTCGCCTATCAGGATTTATGTGACATCATCAGGGCCAGAGTCGAGGAAGTCTTGAAGCTTATCCTCCTGGAAATGCCGAGCTCAGACTATGAAGCACTGGTACCAGCCGGACTGGTGCTCACGGGCGGCACTTCCAACCTTTCCGGTATG
>JAUWZF010000049.1 GCA_030615475.1 Dehalococcoidales bacterium
ATGTAGTCAAAGATGGTTAGTTTCTCCATCTCTTCCGCGGCGGTTTTCAGGCGTAGTTCCAGGTCCGACGGTTTTTCCGTGCGGCGCTGCTCGAGTCTCTGCGCGAGCTCTTCCATCGACGGTGTGGCCAGGAAGATAAACACGGCCTGCGGGAGAATCTTCTTGATGGTGGCCGCCCCCTGAACGTCAACCTTGATGACGACGTCTTTCCCGCTTTGCAGGGCCCGCCTGACCGCTTCCCTGGGGGGGCCGTACCAGTTACCGTAGACACTGGCCCACTCCAGCAGCTGATTGCCATCAATCATTTCCTGGAATTCAGCACCTGAGACGAAGTGGTAGTGTACGCCGTCCTTCTCGTTGGGGCGGCGGGGCCGGGTGGTGACAGTCACGATGAATTCAAGAGGGTAAACGGACCGCCTGAGTCCGGTTAAAACGGCGTCCTTGCCGGCCCCGGAGAGGCCGGAGAGGACTATGAGTAAGGGTTTTGCCGGTGTACTAAGCGGGGGGTGATTCTCATGGCTCATCGGGACTTTCACTTTGCTCTTGTTTCGCCAGCGCACCCCCCCGTGTCTGAAGTCGGCTGGCAATGGTCTCCGGAGCGAGAGCCGCCAGTACAATATGGCCGCTATCGGTAAAGATAACGGCCTTGGTTCTCCTCCCGCTGGTCATGTCAATTACTTTCCCGTTATTTTTACCATCGTGGATGATGCGCTTGGTGGGGGCTGAATTTGGTGAGGCTATAGCGATAGCCCGGCTCATTGCCAATATATTGCCAAATCCAATGTGAACCAGCTCTATGCTCATATTACCACCTCGTACTTTATTCGCAGGACTATTATCTGCATTCCGGTTAAAGCCAGAAATCGCCTTCACATCTGGATTGGCCGGGTCCAGCGCGGCCGTTATTATCGCCCGGTTCTTCCGAGGATGCTATAATATAGCACTAAAACGTACCGGAACGCCCTGCCTCGTTGGAAACCCTCCAATAACCTAGCACTTGTCTCCGAGGTTGTCAAGGGCGTTTTACGCTCGCCGGTTACTGTATTTCTCTATCTTCTATACAAAAATTTTACGTTCTATATATGAAAATTTAAGATTTGACTCTTTTCTTACGGCGGGTATTGTGCTAGAATAGGATGTAGCTATAGCACAGGTTCGTTAACAATTAAACAGTACCAGGCTTGAGATTCGCCTCTTGGTGGTTAGAGCGGGGTGGCACCACCCGTTCCCATCCCGAACACGGAAGTGAAACGCCCCAGCGCAGACGATACTGAGGGGGTAACCCTTTGTGGAAAATATGCCACTGCCAGGAGGCTTAAATTTAACAGGACTCCCTCAAAGTCTATAGTTATATTATAAGTCCTCATCCTTCATCCCCGCTTGCTTTACAATTTTCTTTATTATAATATTAGAAATAGAAGGGTTCTCTATCAAATAGAGTAGTTTTGGGAAGGGGATATGGCCAGCAGGTTTGAGAAATTCTCAGAAAGAGCCCGTCGCGTCCTCACGATAGCGCAGGAAGAGGCACGCAACCTTAACCACAGCTACATCGGCACCGAGCATATATTGCTGGGGCTGGTACGCGAGGAAGAGGGGGTAGCCGCCAGGGTTCTTACCAACCTGGGCATCGGCCTGGGCAAGGTACGCTCGGCGGTTGAGTTCATCATCGGGCGCGGTGAGAAACCGGGCAGCGGCGAGACCGGCCTTACTCCCAGGGCCAAGAAAGTCATCGAGCTCGCCATAGATGAGGCGCGCCAGATGGGCCACAACTACATCGGCACCGAGCACCTGATGCTGGGTCTGCTGCGCGAGGGAGAAGGCGTGGCTTCCAGCGTGCTGGACAGCTTCGGCATCACCCTCGAACGGGCGCGCGCCGAAACGCAGCATATCCTGACTCAGGGCACGCCCAAGGCCAGGCTTACCCGCAGCACCAGCCGGACTCCGGCCCTGGACCAGCTGGGCATCGACCTTACCGCAGCCGCCCGCGCCGGGAAGCTCGACCCCGTTATCGGACGGCATAAGGAAATCGAGCGGCTCATCCAGATATTGAGTCGACGCACCAAGAATAACCCCGCTCTCATCGGAGAACCGGGCGTGGGCAAGACGGCCATCGTTGAGGGGCTGGCCCACCGCATCGTATCCGGCGACGTGCCCGAGACTTTAGAGGGCAGGCGCCTAATAGCGTTGGATATGGGGTCGCTGGTGGCCGGTACGAAGTACCGGGGCGAGTTCGAGGAGCGGCTGAAGAAGATTATCGATGAAATAAAGACGGCGGGCAACTGCGTAATATTCATCGACGAGTTCCATACCATGGTGGGCGCCGGCGCCGCCGAGGGAGCCGTTGACGCCGCCAATATCCTCAAGCCTTCACTGGCGCGGGGCGAATTACAGTGCATCGGCGCCACGACCCTTGACGACTTCCGCAAGTACGTGGAGAGGGATGCCGCCCTGGAGCGCCGCTTCCAGCCGGTGCTGGTGGAGGAGCCATCGGTAGATGAAACGATGGAGATACTGCGCGGCATCAAGGAACGCTATGAAGAGCATCATCGCCTGAAGATAAGCGATGAGGCGCTAAATGCCGCGGCTAACCTGGCCGCGCGTTATATACCCGACCGCTTTTTGCCGGATAAGGCCATCGACCTGGTTGACGAGGCCGCGTCGAGGGTGCGGATTCGGCATAGAACCATGCCCGTCACTCTGAAACAGATTAAAGAGCAGCTGGATAACGTACGCAAGGACAAAGAGGACGCCCTGGCGACCCAGGAGTACGATTTAGCCGGACAATTACGCGAGCAGGAAGCGCAGTTGGAGGAGAGGGGGAAACAGGCGGAAGAGGAGTGGCGCGGCGAGCAGGAGCAGGAAGAGGTGGTGGTCAAGAAGGAAGATATCGCCGAGGTGGTCAGCATGTGGACCGGGGTTCCGGTAGTACAGCTGGGCGACGACGAGACGAGCCGCCTGCTCAACATGGAAGACGTGCTGCATAAGCGCATTATCGGACAGGATGAGGCTATCAATGCCATCGCCAAGGCGATACGACGGGCCCGGGCCGGTCTTAAAGACCCCAGGCACCCGATAGGTAACTTCATCTTCCTGGGGCCGACGGGAGTCGGCAAGACCGAGCTGGCCAGGACTCTGGCCGAGTTCATGTTCGGCAGCGAGGATACGCTGATTCGGCTCGACATGTCCGAGTTCATGGAGAAATTCGCGGTATCCCGTCTGGTCGGGGCGCCGCCGGGGTATGTCGGCTATGACGAAGGCGGACAGCTTACCGAAGCGGTGAGACGCAAGTCCTACAGTTGCATACTGTTGGACGAGATTGAAAAGGCCCACCCCGACGTATTTAACCTGCTCCTCCAGATATTCGATGACGGCCACCTGACCGATGCCAAAGGCCGACGGGTCGATTTCCGTAACAGTGTGATTATCATGACCAGCAATATCGGCGCCGAGGATATCCTCAAGAGCACCACCATCGGATTTACTTCACGCAGCGACGAGGCCAAGACACGGGAGCAGTCTTACCAGAGGATGAAGGAAAACCTGCTCGACAAACTCAAGAAGGCCTTCCGCCCCGAGTTCCTCAACCGCATTGACGACACGGTCGTGTTCCGCTCCCTGACCAAGGAGCAGATACGACAAATAGTCGATTTAATGCTGGCGACGGTAAGTCAGCAGTTAAGCGAGAAGGAAATCAAGCTGCAAGTAACCGATGCGGCCAAGGACTTCCTGGGCGAAAAGGGCTACGACGAGATCTACGGGGCACGGCCGCTGCGCCGGGTCATTCAGACCATGGTTGAAGATAAACTTTCCGAAGCCGTACTACGTGAGGAATTCAAAGTGTTTGACAGGGTTTTTGAGACAGAGGCAACTATCAAAAATTCGGCTGTAATCGACGATGTTCTTAAAGACATTAAAGAAATCCCCGGCAACCTAACCGCCGAGAAGGCGGAAGATGACTCAATAATTATTCCTGAAATTCTCATGGCCGAGCGAGCCGGAGACATAATCAGGGTCATTTCGACAAAGAGCATTAAATTTAAGATAGAAAATATAATCAAAGAGCGGCTAAAGGAGGCAGCCAGGGACAAACCTGAAGTCAAAATTAGAGATACCAATGAGTTTAAAGTTGCAGAAAATTCTTACATCTCATACGTAGTAGTCGAAGTGAAAGATGATGAGATTGTCATAGAATCGATAGACAATTTCTCGCTTCCGAATATAGCGGTTGGCGCTGTTAAATAATCCGACGTGACTTGTTAAACCGACTCTAGTATAATGGGGCGGTGAGTTCAGAGAGTTGAGCCCACCGCCCTTTTTAAATTACAGGGGGACAAGCAGAAAGGAGCTTGAGGATTTGGCAAAAGAGACGGTAGAAGTTCCTATTACCGGTAAAATTATCAGCGTTGATGTTAAGGTCGGCGATGCCGTTAAAGAGGGTGACGTCATCTGCGTGCTGGAGTCCATGAAAATGGAAAATCCGATACTGGCGCCGGTGGACGGCACCGTAATCGAGATAAAGGTCGCCGCCGACCAGGCGGTCAAGCCCGGCGAGGCGATCGCCGTTATCGAGTACTAAAAAGCCACTGCAGGGAAACAAGAGAAACAATGGAATTAAATCCCTGGTTATTTGTTCTAATGACATACGGAATAGCTGCGGTTATTGCCGTGTGCGTGGCTTTCATCATCAAGATTATTGCCCTCTTAGTCCAGAGAAAAAATAAGCCTGCCGATGAAGTCGCCAAGCCGGAGAGTTCAGGACGGTAATGACCGTTAAAGGCGGTTACAATAAATGGACTTCTTAGAATTCTTCCAGGGCATCTACACATTCTTTCAAGTTGAGCCGTCTATTGCCTTCGGCCGATTATTTCTGGTAGCTCTGGGATTATTTTTCATCTACCTTGCCTATAAGAAAGTCCTGGAAGCCCTGATAATGCTGCCGCTGGGGATAGGGATGATAGCCGTCAACGCCGGCCTGATGATGATGGAAGCCGGGCAGGTGGGCACCTTATTTGTGAATCCCATGGCCGGCAATCTCGAAGAGCTGATGTACTACCTGCAGATTGACTTCCTTCAGCCGATATATACCTTCATGTTCAGTAACGGGTTAATCGCCTGCCTTGTTTTCATGGGCATCGGCGCGATAACCGACATCGATATCCTGCTGGCCAGGCCGGGCATGAGCTTTTTCCTAGCCACCTTTGCCGAGCTCGGCACGATAGTGACGCTGCCCATCGCCATGGCGATGGGTCTGCTGCCCAACGAGGCGGCGTCAATAGCGCTGGTGGGCGGGGCGGACGGGCCCATGGTACTCTACGGCTCGCTGATGATGGCCAGAGACCTTTTCGTGCCGATAACCGTGGTGGCCTATGTTTACCTGGGCGTGTGTTACGCGGGCTTCCCTTTCCTGGCGAGGATAATACCTAAAAGAATGCGGCAGACGGAGATGGACTGGCGCACGATACCGAAGGTCCCGGCCGGAGCCAAGTTCGCCTTCTGCATTGTCACGTTTACCCTGCTGAGTTTCCTTTTCCCGGTGGCGGCACCACTGTTTGCCTCTTTCTTCCTGGGGCTGGCCATCAAGGAAGCGGGCATCACGCGGTACGTGGAGTTCCTCTCCGGTCCGCTGCTGTACGGTTCGACGCTTTTCCTGGGTTTCACGCTGGGCGCGCTACTCGGCGTGGACATCATCCTGAACTCCAAGGTGCTGCTGCTGCTGGCGCTGGGGGTGATTGCCCTGCTGCTTTCCGGCCTGGGGGGAATCGCCGGGGGGCTGATATTCCGCAAGATAAGCAAGGAACCTTTTAATCCCCTGCTGGGCATTGCCGCCGTATCCTGCATACCAACGACGGCCAAGGTGGCGCAGAAGTGCGCCATGGCGGTGAACAAGAAGGCCATGATTCTGCCCTTCGCGATGGGGCCGTGCGTGGCCGGCGTGATTACCACCGCCATTATCACCGGTATTTATATCAGCGGGTTTAAGTTCATCGGGGGGTAGGGGGGGCTGTCTATCAAGCTCAAGTAGCATTATCACGCTGTTTCTTCTTTTTTCTTTTCAATAACAGGTATAATTTTTATCTACCTCACCCCCTTAATCCCCCTCTCCAATTTGAGCATCAGATTACACCAATAGATTTTTTAATTGGAGAGGGGGAAGAAATATTGAGAGGGGCTAACGCCCCTCTCGCTACGCACTCCCCTTTTGGGGTGGGGTGTATATCTTGCGGGATAAGCAGCAGATGACACTGGGCGGCCTGGGTGGGAAAAGATAACTAAAGGGGTGGGGTAGAGCCATCAAACAAAAAGAAACGTAAAAGCTACTATAAGATGCCCCAATGAGTATCAAACCTGAATTTGGATTGTGGCCATCTGCTTACCACTATAGAATCTCCTCGCCTGGGAAAACAATATCCCCGTTCTACTCTAACGAAACAATCACCCCTCTTTGCTCAAGCTGGGGTATATAGACATCCAGCGAGGTTTGGGACAAAGGATTCCCTCTCAAGCTCACCGTATCCCCCTCCGAAATCCCACTGTTAGCAACCAGAGGCTGTATATCGCTTATCTGGTTACCCCATAGGCCAAGCTCGTACAGATTAGTGAGAGAGGAGAGGGCTGAAATATCATTTATCTGGTTACCCTCCAGGTGGAGCCCTCTCAGGTTGGTAAGAGATGACAGCGCTGAGATATCACTTATCTGGTTGTGATGCAGTATGAGGAAGGTCAGGCCGGTAAGGGACGAGAGAGGTGAAATGTCACTTATCTGGTTCTCCGCCAGTAAAAGCCTGTACAGGTTGGTCAAAGAGGAAAGAGCCGAAATATCGCTTATACGGTTCCCCAACAAATTAAGGTCGTAAAGGTTTACACAATGCTCGATGCCGGTAAGGTCAGTGATACCCTGCTGGCTGGCATCCATACTCCTGAGACTGGCCAGCTCGGCCGCCGTTATCTCCTCATTGCTTTGCTTACCCAGGGCAGTTCTGACAACTGTCTCCAGACTCTTATCGGGGAAGGTAACAGGAGTCGTTAGCGTCGGAGTTGGCTCAGGTTGGGCTGGCTCTTCGGTGACCGCTGGTGCTGGAGCAGTAACAGCAGGAGTTGGAGGTGGTTCAGATGGGGGAGTAGACGGCGATGTCGCCGATTTAAATAAAGGAGGGAGGAAAACAAATAGGGAACTCAATCCCAACACCAGCACTGCTACAACTGCCCAAACCCATGGCTGCTTTTGCAGGGGTCTAGCCTTTGTCTTTCCGACCGAGGCAGGTGCCCCTGGAGGTACAGCCAGATCTTCCCTTGGTAGCGTTGCTTTCT
>JAUWZF010000198.1 GCA_030615475.1 Dehalococcoidales bacterium
GCATCGGCCCCGAGCACCGGCACCTCTTTGATGCGGGATTCAAGTCCCTCGCCTCACGCGACATCAGGCTATTTCTGATAATGCTCGGCGCCATTATCGGGCAAGTGTACTTCTGCCTTATCGTTATCGCCGTTTTAACCAACCTGGTGGTTTTCTGCAGGCTCATTTATATCTACCGCTACCTCAGGAAGAAAACCAACTAACCCGACCCTGATTTTCAAAGTGGTGAGGCTCCATGAATACACCGCCACTCTCATTTTATATCGGAGCATATCAGGAATGAGCAATGATAATCCAATGTGATTTTGATGGCACCATTACCAAAAATAACCTCAGCGTTTTGCTCAGAGAAAAATATGCCTGCGGTAACTGGCGGAAGATTGACGTAGATTATCTTCATGGTCGTCTAACCGTTGAGCAGAGCAATCAACTGCAATTTACACTCATTAAAGAGCCGGAGGAGAAGCTTCAGGAGTTCGTTCGCCAGCATATTGAAGTGAGGCCGGGGTTCGCGAAATTCATCAGCTACTGCAGGAAGAATGGTATTCCCATAGTTATCGTCAGCAGTGGGCTGGATTTTTATATCAAGACGGTATTAAATTACCTCGCCTTATCGGATTTGGAACTGCACTGTGGTCAAACCTGCTTCGGCAAGGATGGGATTAACATCACTTACCGAGACCCAAAAGGTGAAATCATCACCGAGGGGTTTAAAAGAAAATACTTGACCTCACTTAAAAAACGCGACCAGAGTGTTATTTACCTCGGGGATGGTCTCTCTGACCTGGAGGCAGCTTGTCTAGCTGATTATATACTGGCCACAGGCCAACTGCCGGAATTGCTCAGAGCAGAATCAGTCCACTACCACAGCTTTTCGGACTTTCATGACGTAATACGTCAGCTTCACCTCTTTAAATAATACGGTAACCTGCCCGCCAGTTGTACTTAATTATAAGAAAATACGAAAGGGAGCCCGCGCTCTACGGACTCCCCCTGTGTTAACAAATCATTTCGTTCAGCTGTTGCCGGCTGCGTTTACTTGGAAAGAGGTATGTCTCCCAGGTTCACGTCTTTTTCCGTGCTGATTTTATCGAATGTCCGGGCGGTGAAACCTTTCGACTCTATCTTCAGGGAATAGACGCCGTCTTTCAGCCCCTCGAACCAGAAGTCGCCGAAGCCGTCGGTGGCGGCCGTCAGCTTTGTGCTGTTGTTGGTTAACGTGCAGGTAGCGCCAATGATGACCTCTTTTTCAATCGGGTCGTAGACAGTGCCGGCGATGAACTTCTTGGGGATATTCAGGTAGTACACCCTGGGTTTATGACCAAGCTCGGGTTTCAATACCTCGGCTTTAGCAATCAGGTCTTTAAACTCGGACTCTTCGCCGAACTTTATCGCCTCGGTAGGGCAGGCATCGGCGCAGCGGGGTATCGTCCACTCGCCGCTGTCGAGCAGGTGGGCGCAGCCGGTGCATTTCTGGGCGATATTGAGGTCTTCATTGAAGAAGATGGCGTCGTAAGGGCAGGAGTCGACACAGGCCTGGCAGCCGGTGCATTTCACCGGGTCGATAATGACCAGTCCGTCGTCCCTCCTGTAGATAACGCCTTCGATGGGACAGGCCGGTATGCACGGCGCTTCGTCGCAGTGCTGGCAGGGAACCGGGATGTAGTGCATCTTAACCTTGGGCACGGTCCCCCTGATGAACTCATTCACCTTCATCCAGAACTGGCCGGTATCCGGCTGGGGCCTAGCGTAGGGCGTCCAGTCGTTGCCGACATGCTCGTCCTTGCAGACAATCTGGCAGCTGTAGCAGCCGTTGCAGATTCCAACGTCTATTACGAAAACCTTCATTTAGTCCATACCTCCTTCAACCCAGGCGTTAAAGCGCAGCCCGGACGCCTGGTCGTATTCTCTCTTGAAAGCGTTATCGAATGACTCGGGGTTCATCTTGCGCCATTCTTCGTAGTCCTTCTCGGTGACCTTCTGGACGTCAACCAGGTAGCCGCTGGTGGCCTGGCCGACGGCATTCCGCGAGGCAACGCCATAGGGGGCGATGGTATTGATGGCGCCGCCGCGGTCAACCCAGCCCGGAACGAGCGGGTCATGCCGGGCGCCGTGGTCGACGTAGGTAACACCGGGCATAATTCTCTCCAAGACGCGGGCGCCGACGAGGACGATACCTCGTTCGTTGAACACCTTGACGATATCTCCGTCCTTAATGCCCCTCTTTTCGGCGTCTTTGGGATGAATCCAGATGGGTTCGTACTTGTAACCGTCGGCTCCCAGTACCTTGCAGGTCGGGACTTCCCTTGTCCAGGTGATGTCGTCGCCCTGGGCGTGCGTGCGCCAGCGGCCGTGGTTGGACATGAGCAGCAGCGGGAACATGGCGGCCCTTTCGCTGGAAATCCTCTCGTCGTGGGTCTCGCTCTTTTCAATCCACTTCGGAATGGGCGGCCTTTCCTTGTCGTCCGGGAAGTGCTCCGCCAGCCTGGCCGAGTAGAACTCCAGCTTGCCGCTGGGAGTCTTCAGCGGGTTATTATCCGGGTCTTCATAGAATTTTCTTAAGCCGGGCAGGTCGCTTTCCCAGTCCTTGGCTGCCGGGAAGACGAAGTATTTCTTGTCATAAAAGTCTTCCCACTTGATAAGGTGTTCGATTTCCATATCTTCGAAGACCTGTTTTTGCAGGTCGCGGGTGGTCTTGCCCTCGCTGAACTTATCGGCGTAGCCGAGTTTCTTGGCTATCTCCAGGATCACCTCGTAGTCGCTCTTGGACTCGCCGACAGGCAGGACGGCCTGCTCCATGATAGCTATGCTGTGGAAGTTGACACCTTGCCTGACATTGGTGACGATGTCCTCTACCTCCAGCGTGGTGTTGGAGGGCAGGATGACATCGGCGATGAGGCAGTCGTTCTCCAGCCAGGGGTGCTGGGCGACCACGGTTTCAATCTTGGGGTTGCGGAAGGCATCGATGGTCCAATTGCCGTGGTTCCAGCAGGTAATGCGGCAGGGGGTATCCGTCCATATCATGTGTATTTCATAGCCGCCCTCTTCCAGTGGATAGGTATATTTAATGAACTGGTCTTCGGTCGGCGTTTCGATGGCGCCGCTGCCCCAGAAGGTTAGCGGCGGCTCTTCGATAGCCTGCTGTAGCCAGGTCTTGGGGATAAGCTGCTTGCCCCAGGCCCGGATGGTCGTGGCGACGGGC
>JAUWZF010000197.1 GCA_030615475.1 Dehalococcoidales bacterium
GCTATTCCAACCTTGAGTTCAACCTGGAAAGCGGCGCCAGGGGGTCGCGTCACGTTCACGTCGAGGGGCTTCTGTGCCAGCTTACCGGTGCCGGGGCAGCCCTGGTCGTTAACAATAATGCGGCGGCGGTGCTGCTCGGGCTGACGGTTCTGGCCCGGCGGAAAGAGGTAATCGTATCCCGCGGTCAGGCGGTGGAAATCGGTGGCGGCTTTCGCATCCCCGACGTCATGCGCCAGAGCGGCGCCAGGCTTGTCGAGGTAGGGACGACCAACTGCACCTATGCCCGCGATTTCGAGGAGGCGGTAACCGAGCGAACGGTAGCCCTGATGCGGGTGCACTCCAGTAACTTCCGCCTGGTGGGCTTTACTAGCGAAGTCACCCTTGAGGAGCTGGTTGACATTGGCAGGAAGAATAATGTCCTCGTTCTGGACGACCTGGGCAGCGGCTGCTTTCTGGACACGACCGTGTACGGACTCGCCCCCGAGCCGATGGTCCAACAGAGCGTCCGCACCGGCGCCGCGCTGACCTTTTTCTCTGGGGATAAGCTCGTGGGCGGGCCGCAGGCGGGTATCATCGTCGGTGCCAGGCAATACATAGATAAACTCAGAAGGCACCCGCTGGCTCGTGCCGTGCGCATAGATAAGACGCGACTGGCCGGTCTGGCGGTCACTCTTCTTCACTCTCTAAAGGAAGAAGCCGCAACGAAGATTCCCGTATGGCGCATGATTGCTACCCCGCTGAAAGATATCGAGCGGCGGGCCGCACTCTGGGCGCAGGCTCTCGGCGGTTTAGCCCGGGTGGTGCCGGGGGAGACGGTAGTGGGCGGCGGCAGCCTGCCCGGCGGCAGCCTGCCAACGAAATTGGTAGCTATGGGTGGCAGTGGCAGGAACACGGCTAAGGTAATCAGCGAGCGACTCCGCCTTCGGGAGGTGCCGGTCATCGGGCGTATCAATGAAGATGTGCTCCTCCTTGACCCGCGTACGGTGCTCCCGGAAGAAGACGACATTGTCATCAAATCGCTTCGAGATATAGCAGGTCGGCAAAAAAAGCGTAAATAGCGGTTCATCATGTTTGTACTGGGTACGGCCGGTCACATCGACCACGGTAAATCACTTTTAGTCCAGGCTCTTACCGGCATTGACCCCGACCGCCTCCGCGAGGAGAAGGAGCGGGGCATGACCATCGAGCTCGGTTTTGCCTGGCTCAAGCTGCCCGGCGGGCGTGAGGTGGGTATCGTTGACGTGCCCGGCCATGAGCGCTTTGTCAAGAACATGCTGGCGGGCGTCGGCGGTATCGACCTGGCCCTGCTTATCGTGGCCGCCAACGAAGGCGTGATGCCCCAGACCCGTGAGCACCTGGCCATCATCGATTTAATCGGCGTGCGGCGGGGCATCGTCGTTATCACCAAGAAAGACCTGGTAGATGACGAACTCCTGAGTCTGGTCAGGATGGAAGTGGAGGAGATAATCAGTGATACATCTATAGCCGGAGCCTCCATTTTAACCGTCTCGGCGGTGACCGGCGAGGGACTGCCGGAGCTGGTAGCCGCCATCGACAAGCTTCTGGATACCACCGAGCCCAGGCATGACCTGGGGCGACCGCGACTTCCCATCGACAGAATTTTCACCATGGCCGGCTCCGGTACGGTAGTCACCGGGACTCTGATTGACGGCGCGCTCTCGGTAGGGCAGGAGGTGGAGATTGTCCCCTCCGGATTAAAGTCCCGACTCCGCGGACTGCAAACGCATAAATCGAAAATCGATACGGCCACTCCGGGCAGTCGCGTGGCGGCGAACCTGGTGGGGGTCAACACCTCCCAGTTACAGCGCGGCGACGTGGTCACCAGGCCTGGCTGGTTGAAGTCCACCAGGATGGTAACGGTGAAGCTACACCTCATTTCTTATTTACAGCGTCCCTTGCGGCACGGCACCACGGTCAGCTTTCATACCGGGGCGGCGGAAACGATGGCCAAGGTGCGCCTGCTGGAAGGTGATGATCTCAAGCCGGGAGACTCTACCTGGGCGCAGCTGGCGCTGGACAGGCCGGTAGCCGCCATCAAAGGCGACCGTTATATCATCCGCTCGCCCATGGAGACGCTGGGCGGCGGTGGCATTATCGATGCCCGGACCAGAAGACTGCGGCGCTTTCGTCCGGAGGTTATTCAGAACTTGATGGCCAGGGAAGGGGGCACCACCGAAGAGGTAATCATGGCGCTGCTGGAGACAAAGCAGCCACTGGAGATTTCTGCTTTAATGGCACAGAGCAATCTTCCGGCCGATGAGGCCGGTTCGGCCATAGAGTCTCTTATTCAACAGGGACAGCTGGTTGCCATGGGCGAGGGCGAGCGCCGGTTGCTCTTAACGGCGGCCGGCTGGGAGCGCCTGGCCGGGAAAGCCGCGGCGACGCTCACGGACTATCACCGTAAGTTCCCCACTCGCTCCGGCATGCCCAAGGTGGAGTTGACCAGCCGCCTGAAGCTGGGTAACTATATTTCGGCGGCACTGGCGAACCTCGTCGGCCGGGGTATCCTCGTCGAGGACGGAGTTAATCTTCGCCTGCCCTCCCATACTGTCCGGCTGACCCCGGCGCAGCAGGCGAAGGTCGATGCTTTCTTTAAGTCCCTGACAGATAACCCCTACGCTCCCCCCAGCGAACTGATACCGGAGTCCGACCTGCTCAACATGCTTATCGAGCAGGGCAGGGTGGTGAAAGTCAGCGATAGCGTGGTATTTTCAAAGTCAGCCTTCGATGAAATGCTGGCCAGGATTACGTCCCGGATTAAGGATAAAGGTAAGATAAGTTTAGGTGAAGTGAGGGACATGTTCGGGGCCAGCCGCAAGTACGCCCAGGCCCTGCTGGAGTACCTTGACCGGGAAAAAGTGACCCGCCGCGTCGGCGACGATAGAGTGCTGTATTAGACCTGCTATCTCTCCACCCCACCCCTGAGTTATCTTTTCCCACCCGGGCCGCCCTGTATCATCAGCGGCTTATCCCGTAGTATATCCCCACCCTGCCCTTTTGGGGAGTCTAAGAGGGGTGAAACCCCTCTTTTTTTTCGTCCCCCTCTCCAAACATACTTATCTCGGGGTTCGTTTTATCTCGATAATTGGAGAGGGGGACTACGGGGGAGAGGTTTGAGACGGGGTGAGGTTAAGATAGAGGAAGAGTAAGCAGGTTGGAATCTTTGACTCAATGGAGGTTCGGGG
>JAUWZF010000117.1 GCA_030615475.1 Dehalococcoidales bacterium
CCGCCCGCACCTCCAGCGGAGAAGATTTCTCCCTCTTACATCTGGGCGATAATCATCATCGGCGCTGTCCTGGTGATAGAGGTAATTGTCCTCATAGTCAGGACCAGACGACAAGTCTAAGAATGGCTTAAGGGACAATACTCCAGATACTCCGAGAGCCCCCCGAAATTCGGGGGGCTCTCTCTTTGTATAAACGAGTCGCCTTAATTTCTCATTTTCATCAAAAATTGGGGGTGTAAGGGGGTGACAAACATGTTTTGTAGTGTTATAATTACTTTAACAAAGCAATATTTATAATATGTATAGGAGAGAGTATTATGCCGGTCTGGGATAATTATCTTAATGTGATTGAGGCAAGCCGCCGTCTTAAGATACATCCGGAAACGGTAAAACGGCTGTGCCGCCAAGGAGACCTGCCGGCGCACAAAATTCATAATACCTGGCTTATCGAGAAGGATATACTTGATAACTTCGCCGGTACCTACAATCCGAGCCGCGGTGCCAGGAAGAGACTTATTATTTGAAAGGGGTCGAGAAAGGAAACCGCTAGAATCCGGGAGCGAAACTCCTCTTTTGGGGAGGCAACATGAAAACAGCCGATTGTTTGGTCAGACGCTATAGATGTATCGTCCCACTTTTCTTAGTTTTATCGCTGCTCGGCGTGCTCGTACTGGGTACTCCGGTCCAGGCGGCGCCGATGGTTACCGTAAGCCCGGTCTCCGGTGCCGTTGGAACACTGGTAACCATATCCGGCACTGTCTTCGACTCCTATAAAGGGGATAATATTCATATACTCTTTGACGGCGTAGAAATAAACGAAAGTCCGCTGACTGTCCCCCAGACGGGCGTTTTTACCATAGAGTATGCCATCCCCGGTGACGCCACCCCCGGCCGCCACTGGTTAAGCGTCAGAAGTGAGATTGGCTCCGTCCTGGCGCCCGATAACTTTTTCATCGTTGAAGAACCCGCCGTCAACCTGGATGTCCCGGACGGGCGCGTGGGTACCAATATCACCATCTCCGGCAACGGCTTTTACTCGGGCAGGACGGTATCCCTCTATTATTATAATATCGTCGGCGAAAAAATCGGCACAGCCAATACCTCCCCTACCGGCCGGTTCAGCTATCAATTCACCATCCCCGTCAGTAAGGGCGGACTTCACAGGATTGCTGTCTCCAATACCGAAGGTAACTCGGCGGAGACCTGGTTCGATGTAATACCGTCAATATCGCTTAATCTGGCCGCTGCCGGCCCGGGAGATTTACTGAAAATCGAGGGAACCGGCTTCGGCTACCGGAGCAATGTCGATGTCAACTTCGGCATCCGTGTCGTCGCCACGGCCAGGACCGATGACTACGGCAGTTTCTCGGCGGTATTCAATGTACCGGATGTAAAACCCAACCCTTACGACGTCAGGGCTCAGGATGACCAGGGTAACTCAGACAAAGCCAGCTTCACCGTCACTGCCGCAGCCAGCCTGAGTCAAATCACCGGTGCTATCGGCGAAAAAATAACTGTCCAAGGCAGCGGTTTCAAAGCCGGCGTGACGGTGATTGTCAACTACGACAACCTCCGTGTCGCCACCGTAAAAACGGACAATGACGGCGCCTTTACCACCTTTTTCGATATCCCCCCGAGCACCGGCGGCAGCCACGTGATTGCCGTCGGCGATGGTACTACTACTCGTAAATTCGCCTTCACCGTAGAATCAGATGCCCCACCAGCACCGGGTCTGCTCCTGCCGGCCGACGACAGCGAGACCAGAGCACAGGCCTACCTCGACTGGCAAGACGTTGACGACGCAAGCCTGCCCGTAGTCTACCGCCTGCAAATTGCCTCCGACCAGAATTTCTCCTCCCTGGTGCTGGATAAGAAAGGACTGGCCGATTCAGAATACACCCTGACCGAAGATGAGATACTGACGGCAGCAAAGGAAGATACCGCCTATTTCTGGAGAGTCAAAGCCAGCGATAGCGCCAGTAATGCGAGTGAGTGGTCCACTCCGAACTCGTTTTACGTAAGCCCGCCCCCCACGCCAGTATCTTTCCTTCCCACTACGGGGAGCAGCCTGGAAACGCCGGTCACACTCAAATGGCAGACTGTTACCAATCTCAGCCCACCGCTAAACTACACCCTGCAGGTCGCTACAGACATCGATTTTATAGATATCATACTGGAGATGGAAGGCCTGATCATTTCCGAATACCTCATGCCCGAAGATGAAGACCTGGAACTCGAACGGGGACTAACGTATTTTTGGAGAGTTAAAGCCATTGACAGCGTCGGCAATGAAGGCGATTGGTCTACCCCTGGCTCGTTTTTCATTACCTCATCATTTTCTTTCCCGTCCTGGGCAATCTACGTCCTGATAGGTATCGGGGTTATTATTGTCGGTTTTCTCGCCTTCCGGGTGGGCAGGAGGACCGCTTACCAACCCCCCGAATAGAACGTTTTAATACTTACGACGTTATAATAGGAGGAAAAAGAGAGAGGATAGTTAATAAAGTACTAGCATTACTTTAATAAGATATGAATAGAACTGCGTAGCAATTTTAAAAAATCACGTCCAGGAGGTCACCATGAAGTACACGAGGATTATGAAAATATTCGGCATTTTAATGGTTCTGGCGCTGCTGTTAGCCATCATACCGGCCACGCCGGCACAGGCTTCCTTTGATTTAGTACTATCCCCCACCCAGGGTAAAGTCGGTGACACCATCTATGTCACCGGCAGTAATTTTTATATATCACAACCTGGCGCCCCGGTAAGCATTATTCTTTACCTTTCCAACCAGCAAGTACCCGCCATGCAATCCCTCACCACAATCGCAGCGAAAAAAACGGTAGCCAGCGCGATAACCAGCACCCTTGGTGCCTTTACCACGACCTTTCCCATACCCAGTAAATTCGACGATAATACCAGTGTTACTTCAGGCACTCACTACCTCTATGCGTGCCTCGCCGGGGCAACGTCATCTTACGTTGTTCTCAATTATACGACACTTACTATCACCGGCGGTGATGTTACGATAACGCCCGCAACAGGCCCGGTGGATACCCCCGTGACCATTACCGGCAGCGCGTTTATCGCCAGCACCACTATCACCGCCCAATATGACGGCGCCGCGCTTCCCTTAGAAGGCGGCGACCCCATAACCCAGAGCAACGGTAGCTTTAGCTCAACTGTCTATATCCCCGAAAGTACCGCCGGCGCTCATACCATATTCGTTACTGTGGGCACCACTTCTGTTTCCTCCACATTCACCGTTACGCGAGATATTCTTATCAATCCGCAGTCCGGGTCAGCCGGTACCCAGGTAACCATCAGCGGCACCGGCTTCGTCAGAAGGCCGGATGCTTCCTTCTATTTCAACGGCAGCCGGGTGCAAGAAGTGGGGTCGTATTCCTCGGATACCAAAGGTAGCTTTTCAGCCACGATAACGATACCCTCCGGACTAAGCGCCGGCGTCTATACCATTGAGGCGGATGACGGCACGGATATCGCTACCGCCAGTTTTAACCTGAGCGTGGCTCCCCAACCCGAACCCACTCCCGAGCCCGAGCCGACGCCTACCCCCACGCCCACCCCGACACTGCCTACACTGACCATCAGCTCTGGTGGTGACACCATCGGCTCCATAATGTATATTGGCGGCGCCGGCTTTACTCCAGCCGCTACGGTGACCTTCACCTACGGCGATATCGAAGTAGCCACAGCAACTGCCGATGCCGATGGCTTTGTCATGGTCATCTTCAAGGTACCGCCCAGCGCGCATGGAGAACACGTTATAACCGCCAGCGACGGCACCAATACCAATACAGTGACATATACCGTGGAATCGGTAGCTCCGGCCACACCACAGCCGCTACTGCCGGAGCTGGGCGTTAAAGTAAAATCACCGGCAAACTTCGACTGGGAAGACGTTACCGATGAAAGTATGCCGGTAACCTACGTCCTCCAGATTGCCACCGATGATACCTTTGCGGCTTCCTCAATTGTCTTAGAAATAACCGATATTGAGCTTTCTACTTACACGTTAACCGAAGCCGAGGAGCTCAAACTGGCCGGCCGAAAGGACGCTTACTACTGGAGAATACAGGCCGTAGATGCCGCCTCCAACGGAAGTGAATGGACCGGCGCCGCCGAATTCTATGTCGGCGGTGCTAGCGGTTCCTTCCCCAGCTGGGCGCTGTATACCATACTCGGTATCGGTGCGGTACTTATTTTTGGCATCGGTTACTGGCTGGGCAGGAGGACTGCCTTCTACTACTAATAATGTGCTGCATTCCCTTACCCCACCCCCCTTTGCTGCCCCCTCTCCCCCGGACCCTGCCTCCCGGAGGAGAGGAGGGTTTTTAATTGACGGATTTTTCTAGCTCCTCCTCGGCCCATGCGGGATATGTGAATCGTCAGGGAATCTATAGAAATTTAAAAGTGGCAGCGGCGGGATTTGAACCGCCAGAAAGTTAACTGTCAATAGTGGTATTATTAGTTATACAAATAATAGATTTATAAGCTGGATGTGTAGCAATGAACATTGGTGACAAAGTCAAAATAACGTACGGCGAATTTCAAGGCAGAGTCGGTCAAATAAAGGCTCGTCATATGAATGCAATCCCAAATGAAATGAAAAACGTAAGAGCAGGAGTAATAATAACCAGTAGAAATAATGAAACGCTGTATAGCGTTCTTCTTGAAGGGGATAGAGACAACATGTATTTCCCGAAGAGTTGTCTTGAATTAATTTCCGATTAATAGTGAACAGATGTAAAAAACATT
>JAUWZF010000071.1 GCA_030615475.1 Dehalococcoidales bacterium
CTGTGCGTTATGATTGCCGCCTGGCTGCCGCTGCACGTGTGGAGTGTCAATATCGCCCACCGGGACGACTACCGGCAGGCAGGGCTGAACTACTTTCCCATCAATCTGGAGGTCAAGGATTCCATCAAGATACTGCTGGTATTCTCTCTGGTGCTCTATGCGGTTTCCATCGCTCTTTACTTCGTCGGCGACTTCGCCTGGCTGTATCTGGCGCTGGCCAATATACTGGGCATCATTATGGTCTATGCCGGCTTCCGACTGGTCATTTCCCGCGCGACCAGGGATACCTGGAGGCTGTACCGCCTTTCGGCTTTTCCCTACCTGGGAGCGATATTCATGGTCATGTGCCTGGATATCTGGCTTCTGGGATGAGACTTACGGAGATATAAATGGACTTTAATCTGAGTGAACAGGAGAAGATGCTGCAGAGTCTGGCCGGGGACTTTGCCACCAGGGAAGTGCTGCCGCAGGCGGCGGAGATTGACCGCAGCGGGCAGTTCCCCATCGAACTGGCCAGAGAGATAGGCAAACGGGGCTTTCAGGGTTTGCCTTATCCGGCCGAGTACGGCGGCAGCGGCGCCGGCTATGTCAGCTTTGTGCTGGTGCTGGAGCAGCTCTGCCGGGCATCGATGACCGTCGGCGCTATCATGGCGGTCAACACCGTCCCCGAAGAAGGGATTTTCCGCTTCGGCACCGGGGAACAGAAAAAACGCTTCTTAACTCCTCTGGCTAAAGGAGAGTGGCTGGGTGGCATCGGCTTTACCGAGGCCGATACCGGCTCGGACCCCCGGGCGATTACCACCGTAGCCCGCCGCAGCGGCAAAGGCTTCGTTATCAACGGGCAAAAACAGTTCATGGCGCTGGCCCCGGTGCTGAACGTGGTGCTCCTCTTCGCCCGGCGCGAGGATGGGGAGGGCCTGAACGCTTTTATCGTCGATTCTTCGTCGCCGGGCTTTACCCTCCGTGAGCCCTGCGAGACGATGGGGCTGAGGGGACTGGGGACATCGGTGGTGTATCTTGATGATGTCTACGTACCCAGGGAAAATTTAATCGGTGAAGAGGGGCAGGGATTCGATATCCTGCTGGAGGCGATAAGCGTGGAGCGGATGAGCGTGGCCGTGCAGGGCGTGGGCGTCGCCCAGAATGCGCTGGAGCTCTCACTCGACTACGCCCGGGAGAGGAAAGCCATGGGCCGGCCTATCGCCAGGATGCAGACCATACAGCAGCAGCTGGCGGAGATGGCAGCCCGGATTGAGGCTGCCCGCTGGCTGGTCTACCGCACCGCTTTCCTCCGCGACCAGGGTCAGAGTATTCAGTATGAGTCGTCCATGGCCAAGCTCTTTGCTTCTCAGGTTGCCGTGGACGTTACCCGCATGGCGATGCAGATTCACGGCTCCTACGGCACCATGAAATCGCTGCCGGTGGAACGACTCTACCGGGACGCTAAGATGACCGAGATTTACGTCGGCATCTCCGAGGTGCACCGCAGCATCATCGCCGACAGGCTGATATAGGTGAGTAAAATGTTGCCCGAAGAGCATTTCCGTTTACTAAAAACACCCAACGGCGCCCGCGCCGGTGAGCTTAATACGCCGCACGGTACGGTGCTGACGCCGGTGTTCCTGCCGGTGGGCAGCCAGGCCACGGTCAAGACCCTCACCCCACAAGATATCAAAGACGCCGGGTTCAACATGGTGCTGGCCAACACCTATCACCTCTACCTGAGGCCGGGCATCGATGTCATCGATAAGATGGGCGGCCTGCACCGGTTCATGGCCTGGAACGGCGCCATGCTCACGGATAGCGGCGGCTACCAGGTTTTCAGCCTGGCCCCTCTGTGTAAAATTACCGATGACGGCGTTACCTTCCGTTCCCATATCGACGGCAGCGAGCACTTCCTCACGCCCGAGCTGGCGGTCCAGTACCAAGAAGCGTTAGGCGCCGACGTTATGATGGTCCTGGATGAGTGTACCGCCTACGGTGACAGCCAGGAGAAGGTTCAGAAAGCGATGGACAGGACGCACCGCTGGGCGGAGAGGTGCCTGAAAGCTCAAAAAAGGAAAGACCAGGCTCTCTACGCTATCGTTCAGGGGGGCATGTTCCCGGAGCTGAGGCGGCAATCGACGGAGTATCTGACAGCGCTCGATTTCCCCGGGTATGCCATCGGCGGCCTGAGTGTCGGCGAGCCTAAAGAGACGACCTTCGCCATGGTGGAGGAAACGTCCGCCTGGCTGCCCGTTGACAGGCCGCGCTACCTCATGGGCGTCGGCTCGCCGGAGGATATCGTCGAGGGGGTAGCGCGGGGGATAGATATCTTCGACAGTGCCCTGCCGACACGCGTCGCCCGCAACGGCGCTCTGTTTACCGGTAAGGGACGGATAAATATCCGCAGGGCGGCATACCGTAAGATGGACGGCCCCCCCGACCCCGATTGCGATTGCTCTACCTGCCGCACCTTTTCCGCCGCCTACCTGAGCCACCTCTTCCGCAGCGACGAGCTTCTGGCCCTGCGACTGGCCACCGTCCACAACCTGCGCTTCATCAGCAACCTGATGCAAGAGCTAAGGGAATCAATTCTTGACGGCACATTTGCCGCCTTCCGCAAGGATTTTCTTTCAAGCTATAAAACTACCAATGAGCAGGTACGTGTGGAACAGAAAGGGAGGTGGTTGAGGGGGAGGGAGTAAGCGGAGAAGGGCGCCAGCCCCTCTCATTTCAATATTCATTTCTAAAACGGCATATTAATATCAGGCAAATACTTAACACTGCATTGTTAAGTTTTCTCATTATATCTTGACATATTACCTGAAAAGATTTATAATGTAATTGAAGTTATTATGGAGAAAACACATGGCCGGTAAAAACTTCTATGGCATATTAGGCGTTAAGAAGGATGCCAGCGACAAGGAAATCAAGCAGGCTTACCGCCGACTGGCGCGCAAGTACCACCCCGATGTCAATCCGGGCGACAAGTCCGCCGAGGCCACGTTCAAGGAGATAAACGCCGCCTACGAGGTACTTTCGGACAAGAAGAACCGGCGGAAATACGATAAATACGGCGATAAGTGGCAGTATGCCGACCAATTTGAACAGGCCGCGCAGCAGCAGTCGCAGTACCGGCAATATTCGCCGGGCGGCGGCGCCAGCTACCACTTTGGCGGGGATATCGGCGGGCTGGACAGCATCTTCGAGGAACTGTTCGGCGGCGCCCGCACCCGCGGCTTTCACCGCCGCGCTCAGCCGAGACGCGGCCAGGACCTGGAATCGCCCATCGAGGTAACGCTGGAGGAAGCCTACAGCGGCACCAGCCGCACCATCAGCCTCCAGATGGAGGAACCGTGCTCGGCATGTAAAGGCGGCGGGATGATTCAGAACCTGCCCTGCTCGGCATGTCGAGGCGCCGGCGTCGTAGCCAATATCAAACGACTCGAGGTGAAGATTCCGGCCGGAGTGGCCACCGGCTCACGGGTACGCATCGCCGGTAAGGGGCAGCCAGGCTATAGCGGCGGCACCAGCGGCGACCTTTACCTGAAAATCAGGGTGAGACCGCACCCGAAATTCGAACGCCACGGCGATAATCTGCACGTCAACGTCCCGGTGCCCCTGGCCACAGCCGTCCTGGGCGGTGAAGTCCAGGTGCCGACACCCAGGGGCAAACTGGCGCTGAAGATTCCACCGGAGACCCAGAACGGGCGCGCCTTTCGCCTTACCGGACAGGGTATGCCCCATCCCGGCAAGTCGGCACGGGGCGACCTTCTGGCTAAAGTAAATGTGGTCTTACCCACCAAACTATCGGATGAAGAAAAGGAATTATTCAGGCAGTTGAGCGAGATACGACCGGCCTGATGATGAGTTGAGGTGACTATGAACAGAGACGAATACGATACCGACCCCCGCTACGTGATAAGCATAGCGGCCAGAATGCTGGATGTACAGACCCACACCCTACGCTACTACGAGAGGGTCGGCGTCATCGAGCCGCGCCGCTCCCGGGGAAACGTACGCCTGTACTCGGACAGGGATATCGCCATCCTCCAGAGAGTCAAGGCCCTGGTGGACGACATGGGTATCAACCTGCCGGGGGTGGAAGTGATTCTGCGCATGATGGAGCGCGTGGGTGAACTGCAGACCGAGCTGGAACAGGCTCAGCAGGAGATAGAAAAATTGCGGGGAGGTAAGTAACAATGAGGCAGGAAAGATTCACGGAACAGGCACAGGAAGCGATACAGGCATCCCAGCAAATGGCCATGCAGTACAAGCACAGCCAGTGGGATGTGGAACATATTCTGCTGTCCCTGCTCATTCAGCGGCAGGGGCTGGTCGGCGAAATACTGAAAGAACTCAAAGTTGATATCGACGCAATAAGGAACCGGGTGGGAGAAATCCTGGAGAGCACACCCAAGGTTGCCCACCAGACGGGTCAGATTTACGCCACGCCGCGTATTGCCCAGCTCATGCAAAAGGGTGACGAAGAAGCCCAGAGGCTTAAGGACGATTTCATCAGCACCGAGCACCTGCTTATAGCCATGGTCAGCGACACCAAGGGCGAAGCGGCTGACATTCTTCATAACGCGGGCATCACCCAGGAGAAGGTATACGATGCTCTCAAGAAAGTACGCGGCGGACACCGTGTTGATGACGCCCGTGCCGAAAGCAAATACCGCTCCCTGCAGAAGTACGGACGCGACCTGACCGAGATGGCCCGCGAGGACAGGCTCGACCCGGTTATCGGCCGCGACGAAGAAATCAAGCGGGTGATGCAGATACTCACCCGGCGCACCAAGAACAACCCGGTAATCGTCGGTGACGCCGGCGTCGGCAAGACGGCCATCGCCGAGGGGCTGGCCCAGAAGATAGCCGCCGATGATGTCCCCGACTCCCTGAAAGGGCGTAAAGTCATCGCCCTGGATATGGGGGCACTGGTCGCCGGCAGCAAGTTCCGCGGCGAGTTCGAGGAGCGACTCAAGGCGGTCATGGACGAGGTCAGGCAGTCGCAGGGCGAGGTAATATTATTCATCGACGAGATTCATACCGTGGTCGGCGCCGGAGCCGCCGAAGGCTCCATCGATGCCAGCAACATGCTCAAACCGGCGCTATCCCACGGTGAACTGCAGTGCGTGGGTGCCACGACCATCGACGATTACCGCAAACACATTGAGAAAGACAAGGCGCTGGAAAGGCGCTTTCAGCCGGTCTTCATCAACGAGCCAAACCTGGAGGACACCATCGAGATTCTCCGCGGCCTGCGGCCCCGGTACGAGGCACACCACAAGATAAAGATTACCGATGAAGCCCTGGAGGCTGCCGCCAAACTCAGCCAGCGTTATATCTCCGACCGGCAGCTGCCGGACAAGGCCATCGACCTCATCGACGAGGCCGCCAGCAAGTTGCGCATCGACACCGAGAGCGCTCCGCCGGAGGTAAAAGCCCTGGAACAGCGCATCAAGACCCTGGTCAACGAGGAAGAGGCAGCTTCACAGCGGCAGGAATACCAGCAGGCGGCCGAGCTGAAGGCGGAAAGACTGAAGCTGGAGCCGGAGTACAGCAAGGCCAAGAGCGCCTGGCTCCAGAAAGAGAAAATTGACGAAGAGGTAACCGCCGAGCACATTGCCAGGCTGATTTCCAACTGGACCGGCATCCCGGTATCCCAGATGCTCGAGGGTGAAGCCCAGAAGCTGCTCCACATGGAGGAACGCATCCACGAGCGACTTATCGACCAGGAGGAGGCGGTAGGAGCCATCTCCGAGGCTATACGGAGAAGCCGGGCCGGACTCAAGGACCCGAGACGCCCTATCGGCAGCTTTATGTTCCTGGGGCCGACGGGAGTCGGCAAGACCGAACTGGTGCGCACGCTGGCCTGGTTCCTGTTCGACGATGAGAACGCCATGGTGCGACTGGACATGTCGGAATACCAGGAGAAGCACACCGTGTCCCGCCTTATCGGCGCCCCGCCCGGATACATCGGCTACGACGAGGGCGGCCAGCTTACCGAGGCGGTGAGACGCCGGCCCTTCCGCGTCATACTGCTGGACGAGGTTGAGAAGGCGCATCCCGAGGTATTCAATACCCTGCTCCAGATTCTCGACGACGGCCGGTTAACCGACGGCCAGGGACGGACGGTGGACTTCAAGAACACGGTGGTCATCATGACCAGCAATGCCGGCGTGGAGCTTATCAAGCGCGAGGGGCAAATGGGCTTTACCACCGCGAAAACCGAAGCTACAAACCAGAAGAGATACGAGGCCATGAAGTAATAGGTGACGACCGAGGTCAAGAA
>JAUWZF010000202.1 GCA_030615475.1 Dehalococcoidales bacterium
TAGGAAGGAGAATAAATATGGATAACACAAAATACGGGAAGTATATCATTGAGTACGACCCCAAAATGTTCCCCAAAGAGCGCCGCCCCGTCATGGCATACATGGATAACAACCTGGCGAAAGGAAGCAACTTTTACCTGATACACTGGATAATGCCAGGTTTCGGTATGCAGCCGGAGTGGGATTTCAAATATGCCGGGCACCCGCCGCACATCCACAAAGACGCCGAGCTCCTCTTCCACATCGGCACCGACCCTAATAACCCCATGGACCTAGGGGCAGAAGTGCGAATGTACCTGGGGCCGGAGCTGGAGGAGCACACGATTACCCGAACGTGCTGTATCTGGATACCACCGAATTTCATCCATTCCCCGTGGAAACCCATCAGTTGCCACCGACCATGGATATTCATGGAGTTCAATCAAGGTCCTGTACATACGGAAAAGTCTTACCGGCAAATCCTGCCCAAAGAAGACAGGGCGAGAATGGACTGGTCGATGTGGCCGGATGACAAATACCCAGAGATACAGATTTAACTAATACGCATCAGCATATAAATTGATTGATGGAGGATAAAGTGGCTTACAAGATAAATACGAAGAAATGTCTTAAGTGCGGTCTCTGCGTCACCCAGTGCCCCGAAGAGGCTGTAGTCGTGGATGATAAGGTGACGGAAAGCGACGGACTGGTTCTCTATACGACGAGAATCGACCCCGATAAATGCACCGACTGCGGTGTCTGTTTTTCCCACGAGTGGTGGTGCCCGGCCAAGGCGATTGTCAAGGCATAGGGTTGATTATTGAACGAGGAGAATAATTGAAAATGGCCGAAATGAAATACAGCAAATACTTTCTCAACGAGCTTCCCAGGGAACAGCGGGAAAAGGGCTTCGGCCGCATGCCAACAATGGTCGCCTTTACCGACGCCGATATTATCGAGGGCAGCAAGTACTTTTCCGTGATGCTCATGGGCCCGGAAGCGACGAAACACCCCGGACACGGCCCTCATGTCCATAAAGACCCGGAGTTGCTCGTGGCGCTCGGGACAGACCCGGACAATCCCGGGGACCTCGGGGCGGAAATGGAAATGTGCATGGGCCCGGAGATGGAAAGCCACATCGTCACCGAGTCCACCATGATATACATCCCGGCCAACTTTATCCATGCCCCGTTCCGGATACTGAAAGTCGACCGGCCCTTCCTCTTTATCCAGTGCCAGTACGCCCCCAAGCTTACCGAGACTTCTTTGAAAAAGCTGGTGGCCGAAGAACTGAGAGATAAGATGGTATTTATCGACGCCGACGGGACGTAAAAAGACTTTTAGCAGGGTACTAAGGTAACTATTATATCTTGTTAAAGATACCACCTTAAGTCAACGTATCGTAACAGGCTATAGCACGCTCACCGTCATATCCGTATTTTATTGCAATGTATGCGCAGATGTCATAGAATTTGCCTATCCAGTCTTAATAATTTGAAGGGAGAAAACCAGTGGCAGATACGAAATACGGAGACCTGGTCAAAAAATTATCCTTTCAGCAAGGCCGCGGGGGAGCCAACGCCAGGGAACTGGTGTTCGTAGGAGGCGACCATCTGGCGGGGTTCGATTTTAATTTCATCGTGGGAGTTTACGACCAGACCGGGGACTGGGCTCCCGGACGGGGGGCACATTCACATCCCTTTGACGAGTTACTGTTGTTCTTCGGGTATGACGATAAAGACATGAGCTACCTGGGGTCGGATATAGAGCTGGCGCTGGGCAAGGAACAGGAAACACACAAGTTCAGCGTTCCCACTGTTGTCGTCGCGCCCCAGGGGATGCCGCATTGTCCCCTTATCACCGAGAGAGTTTATAAACCGTTCGGACATTTCCACCTGGCTCTCAGCGCCAAGTACTCGGGGGAAGGGGTGAAAGCGGAAGGCACAACGGACGGTAAAAAATACGCCCACCTGGTTAAAAAGATGACAGTCAAGAAAGGCCCCGGTGGAGCTGACGCCAAGCAGGTAATATCCGTGTCCGGCGACGAACTGGAAGGGCTCAACCTTAATTTTGCGATGGGGCTCTATAACGAAACCGGACCGTGGAATCCCAAAAAAGGAGCAAAAGTCCATTCTTATGATGAATGCCTGGTATTCTTCGGGCATAACACCGCCGACCTGAGCTATCTGGGGGCGGAACTCACTATTGAAATCGGCAAGGAACACGAAAAACACACCTTTAACGTTCCCACCGTGGTCACTCTCCCCAGGGGGACGCCGCATTACCCGATAGTATGCAGCCGGGTCGACAAACCTTATAGAGTTATGAAGGTTGGACTTGGAGCCAGATACCAGAGTTCATGGTTAGATTAGAGGGGGACTAATTGGCGGATAAGAAAGAGGGATATTCGTTCCGGTGCATGCGGTGCCTGGGCGGCCGGATAACCGTACCCCGCGGGGAAACCACTACTCACTGTCCGCATTGCGGTCAGGGCTGGCGCATCACCTGGGTGACCCCCGAGGTGGCTAAAATAAGGGGTAGATTAATCGAGCGAGGAGAGATGGATGGAAAAGGTAGCCATAATTGACCTCTCTACCGAGCAGGTAGTCTGCAAAGATATTCCCGATGAACTGTTGAGAATGTACCTGGGCGGCGAGGGGCTCAATACCTACCTGCTATACAATCACCTGGCCCCGGGGACTGACCCGCTCAGCCCCGACAACCCTTTGATATTCGGGGCCGGCCTGATTTCGGGGTATGACGTCTCCTCATCGAGATTCGAAGTAACCTCAAAGTCGGTCGAGGGAGAGGGCGGTTTCGGCACCAGCAACTGCGGCGGCCACTGGGCTGCCGAACTCAAGTTCGCCGGGTTCCAGCACCTGGTCATTAAAGGCAGGGCCTCACGCCCTACTTACCTCTGGATTCACGACGGCGAGATTGAGTTCCGCGATGCTTCTTTTCTGTGGGGGCACGATACTTACGAATGCCAGGAACTGCTACAGGACGACCTCGGCGATACGCAGGTGCAGATAGCCATGATTGGCCAGGCCGGCGAAAATCTCGTCAAGTTTGCCAATATCATGCACGGACTGAAAAGGGCCGCCGGCAGGACGGGCATGGGCTGCGTTATGGGGTCGAAACTGCTCAAGGCGATAGTCGTCAGGGGCCGGCAGGGGCTGAAACCCCA
>JAUWZF010000123.1 GCA_030615475.1 Dehalococcoidales bacterium
CGCTGGTAATAGAATTTCTCCAGGGTATCCTTGACCTTGGTATTGATGAAGCTCCACTCGGTAACACGGCCGCCGCTATGGTCCAGCGTCCGGGCCAGCAACTCGCGGCTCTCATTCATCATGTCCTTGAACTCTCTGGTATCGATAAAGCCCCTGGTGACGATGTCCGGGCGCCCGATCAGTTTGCCGGTCTGCCGGTTCACGGCGATGATTACCACGACAATACCATCACGGGAAAGCATCCTGCGAGTACGCAGGACAACCCCGCCGATATCGCCGACACTCAGGCCGTCGACATAGACATGCCCGGAGCCGACTTTACCGTTTACTTTAGCCATGTTGGCGTTGAGTTCGAGGACGTCGCCGTCCTCCAGAACAAAGATATTATCGGCGGGAATACCCACCGATTCCGCCAACCGGGCATGAAGGCTGAGGTGACGGTACTCCCCGTGGATGGGCACGAAATATTTCGGCTTGACCAGGCTGAGTAAAAGTTTCAGTTCTTCCTGGCTGCCGTGTCCGTGGACATGCACCTGTCCCAGCTTACCATACAATACACTGGCGCCCTGCTTGAAAAGACTGTCCACGGTCCTGTTGACCAGCGATTCATTACCCGGAACCGGAGTCGCCGATAGTATGATGGTATCGCTGCGCTGTATGTGCACATGGCGGTGGTCACGGTTGGCCATGCGTACCAGGGCGGAGGTAGGCTCTCCCTGGCTGCCGGTGGTTACCATGACTATCTTATCGGGCGGCAGGCCTTTGACCTCATCAATCCGACCCAGCAGGCCGTCGGGAGCATTGAGATAGCCCAGCTCCAGAGCGATATGTACCGTATCGGACATGCTGCGCCCGACGATAAAGACACGCCGCTGGTACTTGGCGGCGGCATCGATGACCTGTTGTACACGTGAAATCAGCGAGGAAAAGGTGGTGACAATCACTCTCCCCGGGGCGTTGGCGATAACGTGTTCCAGCGACTCGCCGACTATCTGCTCGGAAGGAGTATAGCCGGGTAGCTCGGCATAGGTGGAATCGGAAAGCAGGAGTAAAACTCCCTGGGCACCTAAAGTTGCCAGCCGGGACAGGTCGGTCCCTTTGCCGCTGACCGGAGTGTAGTCAACCTTGAAATCGCCGCTGTGAATGATGACTCCCTCCGGCGTCCGCACGATGATACCGGCGGCATCGGGGATACTGTGACAGACGGGGAACAACTCGACTTTAAACTTCCCCAGGGTGATTTCCTTTCCGGTCTCCAGTACCTTCAGGTTAACTCCCTCACGTGTCCTTCTTTCTTTCAGCTTGACGCGGATAAGTCCGTTGGTAAGTTTCGTCGAATATAAAGGTGCGTTATCAAGCTGGGGCAGCAAATAGGGCAGGGCGCCGATGTGGTCTTCATGACCGTGGGTGATAACGATACCCCTTACTTTTTCCTTTCTTTCCACGACATAGCTAAGGTCGGGAATAACCAGGTCAATGCCGAGCATTTCTTCTTCGGGAAACATAAGGCCGGCATCGATAATGAGGATGTCATCTTCGTACTCCAGCACCATCATGTTCTTACCGATTTCTCCCAGCCCGCCGAGGGGGATTAATTTTAACTTTAGCCTTGCCATAATGTTATACCTCGAACATATTTAACTGCTGCGGCTGCGGCTCGGCTTCCTGAACATTCGTGGCTTCAGCCAGGATTTTCGGAATCTTAAGCATGTCGGCCTCTATGGCCTGCCGGAGGCTCTGCTGGTGAAGAGCCGCCGCCGGATGATACATGGCATAGTAGATAATATCGTCACGCTTTTGAGCCGTACCGTGAATCTTGCTGATACTCTTGCCCGGAAAGTACATCGCCATTGAGTAACGCCCCAGGGTAACAATTATCTTTGGTTTGATAATTTCAATCTGGCTGTCCAGCCAGGGCCGGCAGTTCTGCATTTCCGCAGGCAGAGGGTCGCGGTTGTTGGTGGGGCGGCATTTAATGACATTGGCAATGTAGACCTGCTGGCGGTTAAGGTTAATGGTAGCCAGCAGCTTATCCAGGAACTGCCCGGCCGGTCCCACGAAAGGGCGCCCCTGCTGGTCCTCATGCCAGCCGGGAGCCTCGCCGATAAACATGATATCCGCATCTTCCGCCCCCTCACCGGGCACCACCTTCGTGCGGAATTTAGCTATTTCACACTTCTGACAGAGTGCTATCTGCCCGTAAAGTTCGTTAAGCGGTGACATCGCACTACCTTACATGAATCGAATCGAAAAATAAACTATTATCTCTGAGGTATGATAACACCGCTGATAGGCCAAGTCAATTAGTAGCATGACATAAAATAATGTAACGAGGCTGTTAACTACATGACGAAATATATACCGGGACTATAAATTACGCCAATTGGTTCCCCGGTGGATTAGAGCTCTACCAGCTTGACGGAATAGACATCGGGTATGGCCAGTATCTGCTGCTGCTGATTTTCGGGCAGGGGCTCGTCCAGTGTCAATACGAGTAATGCCCGGCCCCTTGGCTTGAGACGCCCCAGGTGCATGGAGCTGATATTGATATCGGCGTTACCGGTTATTTTACCTATCGCCCCGATAAATCCGGGACGGTCAAGGTGGTCGCTGAACAGGAAGTAAGCCCCGGGGACAGGCACGATATCCAGCCAGTATTCGTTCACCCGTACGATGTGCGATTCGTCATGCATAACGGTCCCGGCAACGGCACACGCTCCCTTGTTAGTAGATATTGCCACGGTAAGCAGGCTGGCGTAGTTATCGCAGGTAGCCTCCTTCTCTTCGATGACGGTCAGGCCGCGCTTGGCGGCTATCAGGTTGCAGTTGACGATATTAACCCTTTCCTCGCTGATGCCTTCGAGCAGGCCGCCGACGACAGCCGCCTTGAGGACATTGGTGTCGTAATTGGCAATATCGCCGTCGTACTTGATACGGATGGTCTTCACCTGTCCCTCGGCCAGTTTATAGACCAGCTTACATAACGTCGACGCCAGCTTCATATAGGGTGCCAGCGCCGTCATAGTTTCCGACGGTATATAAGGAACGTTAATCGCCGACCTGGCCGGTTGCCCCCTGAAAACATCGACAATCTGCTCGGCGACATCCCGGGCCGCCAGCACCTGCGCCTCGGTCGTGGAAGCACCCAGATGGGGAGTAACGATGATGTTGTCCACTCCGAAGAGGATACTCTCGGTTACGGGCTCCTTCTCGAAAACGTCGATAGCCGCCCCGGCTATTTTCTTCTCATTTATCGCCTTGACCAGTGCTTCTTCATTGATAAGCCCACCACGCGCGCAATTAATGATACGCACCGACGGTTTGCACTGGGCCAGTTCTTTAGCGCCAATCATGCCTCTGGTCTGGGCGGTCAGCGGCAGGTGGAGGGTAATAAAGTCAGATTCCCTGAGCAGCTGTTTTAAGTCGACGAGCTCTACCTGGAGTTTCTGGGCATATTCGTCGGAGACCAGGGGGTCGTTGCCCAGAAGACTCATTTCAAATCCCTGCGCTCGTTTGGCCACCTCCGAGCCGACATTACCCAGGCCGATAATACCCAGTGTCTTGCCTCTCAGCTCCGTGCCCATAAAGTCGTCCCGCCGCCACACGCCGGTCTTGAGCACCTTATTGGCCTGCGGAATATTCCGCGCCGAAGCCAGTAACAGGGCGATAGCGTGTTCGGCGGCCGAGACCGTATTACCGGTCGGGGCATTTACCACGACCACGCCATACCGGGTCGCCGCCTCGACATCCACATTATCGATGCCGACGCCGGCCCGGGCGATTACCTGCAGCTTTTTACCAGCCCCGATAATATCTGCCTTGACCATCGTCTGGCTGCGCACCACCAGGGCTTCGTAGTCGCCGATAATGGCGATTATTTCCTCCGGTTCCAGCCCGACCTTAACGTCCACCTGCGCTTCTTTCCGCAGGATTTCTATCCCCTCTTCGGAAACATCATCAGTAATCAGTACCTTTTTTCGTTTATCCGCCATACGTTTTTCCTTATTTCTTTACTCCGGCGAAGCCTACTTCAGGCAGTATTTCCTTAATTGCTGAAATCAATTCTTCTATTTCATCTTCAGTCACCAGACCAAGGTGGCCGATACGGAATATTTTACCATCAAGATGCTTCTGTCCGCCAGCCAGTACAATCCCGTGCTCGGACTGCATAAGCTGTCGCAGCTTTTTACCGTCGACTCCTTCAGGAATCGATACGGACGTGACCGTATTCGAGGCATATTTTTCATCGGCAAAAATGGAAAGTCCCAGACCTTTTATCCCGTCCCGAGTCATCTGACCGATGCGGGCCTGCCTGGCGAAGATATTTTTCATTCCTGTCTTCAACATCATTTTCAATGCTACCGACAGGGCAAAGACCACCGAAATAGCCGGTGTCCAGGGATTCTCGCCTTTTTCCAGGTAGCTCTTAGCCTTGCCGAAGTCCCAGTAGAACCTGGGCATTTTAGCCTTCTCAAACGCTTTCCACGCTTCAGGGCTAACACTGACCATGGCCAGAGCCGGCGGGACCATCCAGCCTTTCTGAGAACCCGTGACGGCAACGTCACAGCCCCAGTCGTCCACCGGCAGGTTAATGGATGACAGGCTGCTGATAGCATCGACGAGGAGAAGCTTGCCGGCGCCTTTCACCACCTTGCTGATGG
>JAUWZF010000217.1 GCA_030615475.1 Dehalococcoidales bacterium
GTTGCCAGCCAGATACCGGCACCGATGATAAAAACCGCCGATATACAGAAGTTGATATAGACTCTTTTTAATGATTCCTCGCCCTCATACAGTTTGGTTTCTTGAGCCGGAGGGTTCTTCTTTTCGTAATAAAACAACTGCCGTACTGAGAACAGATAGACAATAATAATAACGAGAGTGTACCAGCCTACCCAGCCAAGGGGCATGGCGGAGAATTGGGAGCTGATAAAGATAGAAACAGCCACAATTACCACCAGCACGAGGCTAAACCAGCCGGTAAGTCGGTGCGCCTGGCTGGCTACTGCCATGATGGAACCGTTCCGGTGGAAAATATCGAGCAGGGCCAGATTAAAAAGGTTGAAGACATTGGCACCGATAAGGTTGCCCACCGTTAAATCGGGAACGGGGGGGTCGACCAGTGTCACGGCACTGATTCCAGTGAAAAGCTCGGGGAGCGATGTGATGGCCGCTATGGCGATAACCCCCATCCATACGTGGCCAATACCGGTTCTTTTCGAGATGATATCCCCGTATTTGGCCACTTTCTGACCGGAAAAGAATATAACCAGTATACAGATAATGAGCTTAAGCCAGACCAGATATTCCTCTATCATTTCTACTTCAGTTACTTTAATCGGCATCAGGCTAAAAAGTCAATATTGCCAGAAAAGGTCAATACCTGCTAAAATAAGTTGTTCCATCCAGTTCCTGGATTTCACTCAATACAATGTTATCATTAATCCAAATCCTAGCCATATCCATCTTCGCCATAATGCTCGCCGTCATTATCAGCGATAAGGCACCCCGCTATATTCCGGCTCTTATCGGCGCGGCCCTCATGATACTGGTCGTCTTTCTGGGAGTCATGCAGAGCCCGGAGTCGGCCTGGAACGTGCTGAACCTGGAGCAGCTGGGACAGTGGAGCTTCTGGGTGCCGGGGGAGGCGCATGTAGAATCCTACGGTGTGAACTGGCAGACCATTATCTTCATCGGCGGAATGATGGTAATGGTCGCCGGCATGGAGAGGGCGGGGTTTTTCCGCTGGCTATGTCTTTTTGCGGCACGCCTGGTAGGCTACCGGATAATACCCCTGCTGCTCTTATTCATGCTCATCTCCGGATTTCTCTCCATGTTCATCGACAGCATTACCGTGCTGCTGTTCCTGAGCCTGGTTACCATCGAACTGGCGCGCCTGCTCAAGTTCGACCCGGTGCCGGTGATAGTGGCCGAGATTTTCGCCGCCAATACCGGTGGCGCTGCCACCATGAGCGGCGACCCGCCCAACATCATCATCGGAACCGCCCTCGGCTATAATTTCTTCGATTTCGCCGCCAACACCGGCGTCATCGCCTGGGTCTGCATGGCTTTCACCCTCGCCTATTTCTATTTCATCTTCCGTAAAAGCCTGAAACAGGAGACCAGCCCCGCCGAGATGATGAAGGTATGCCCGCTGCCCGGTTCGGCTATCACCGACCGCCGCCTGTTTATGATAGATACGGGCATCTTTATCGTGACGGTAATACTTATCGTGACCCATGCCGAGACCGGACTTTCGATAGGGCTTATCGGCGTGATTGCCGCTATCCTGACACTGTTGACCGATATTAAAAATATCAAGCACGTTTTTAAGGGCGTTAACTGGCAGGCTCTGGTCTTCTTCCTCGGCTTGTTTATCTGCGTGGGCGGGCTGGAAGAGACCGGCGTGCTGGAAATGATTGCCAGATTCATCGGGGAGGCGTCGGGGGGCCAGATAACCATCGCCATACCGTTTATCTTATGGATTTCGGCTTTCGCCTCGGGGGTGGTTGATAACATACCCTTTGCCGCCACCATGGTGCCCGTCATCAAGGAACTCTCGGTAGTGGGAGCCATGAGCCTGCCGACGCTCGCCTGGACGCTGGCACTGGGGACGGACCTCGGCGGCAACTGCACACCCATCGGCGCATCGGCTAACGTGGTGGGCACGGCGGTAGCTAATAAAGAAGGCTATCCCATTAGCTGGGGCAGGTTCCTGAAATACGCCTTACCGCCCATGATTGTCGTGGTAGGCATCAGCCACCTGATGCTCATCTGGCGTTACGCCTGAGTAAAATAGTTAGGTTGCGAAAGATTTACATTTTATAGTATCATTTTAGTAATTGCCCCTGTAGCTCAGGTGGATAGAGCACCGGCCTCCGGAGCCGGGTGCGAGCGTTCAAGTCGCTCCAGGGGCGTTTTTGGTATATGGAGCAAAAAAATGACGAAAGAAAAGAGCCTCACAGAGATCAGATGGCACGGACGCGGCGGACAGGGCGCGGTTACCTCTACCGAGTTGCTGGCACAGGCGGCCATCAGCGAAGGTAAGTATGCTCAGGCTTTCCCCAGCTTCGGACCGGAGCGCCGGGGAGCCCCGGTACAGGCTTTCAACAGAATAGACAGCCGGGAGCCGGTCAGAATCAGGGCAGATATCACCGAACCGGACGTCGTCGTGGTGCTTGACCCGAGCCTGCTCGATAAAGTCAACGTGACTTCCGGTTTGAAAAAAGGCGGGTGGGTCGTAATCAATACCAGAAAAACAGCCAGGGAAATAAAGGCCGAGTTCGGCATTAAACACCCGGTGGCCACGATAAACGCCGCCAAGATTGCGCGTGAGACACTGGGAGTGCCTATCGTCAATACCACCGTGCTCGGGGCCGTCATTAAGACGACGGGAATTATCAAGAAAGAGTCAGTCTATGCACCGCTGGAGAAGCGTTTCGGTCGGCTGGGAGAACGCAACATCAAAGCCATGGAAACAGCCTACGAAGAAGTAGTAATTGAGGAGCAATAAATGGCTAAATCCGAGAGCGAATATACCTGGAAAGACCTGGAGATTGGCGCTATTATCGTCGACCCGGGAAGTGCCCGGCAGTACGAGAGCGGAACCTGGCGGTCGCAGCGGCCGACCTATGACTTCAAGAAATGCATCAAGTGCGGTCTCTGCGCTCTGTATTGTCCGGAAGGATGC
>JAUWZF010000121.1 GCA_030615475.1 Dehalococcoidales bacterium
GTCAGGCAGACATGGGGCACCGGCAAATCCGGATTACTGAGTCGGTTGGCGAAGATATGCCCCTCTATGTGATGCACGCCGATGAGAGGCAGCTGCCGCGAATAGCTGATGGACTTGGCCGCGGCCACGCCGACCAGCAGGCAGCCGATAAGTCCCTGCTTTGATGTAACCGCGACGGATTCGATATCATCCAGGGTTTTACCGGCGGTATCGAGGGCTTCTTTAATAACGTAGCCGATAAGCTCGGTATGCCGGCGGGCGGCAATCTCCGGCACCACCCCGCCGTATTTCCTGAGCAAATCGAGCTGGGTGGCGATAATACTGGACAATATCGTCTGGCCGTCGGCTACCAGTGCCGCCGATGTCTCGTCGCACGAAGTCTCGATACCCAGAACTAACATGAATATAAACCGGTCCTTTACGTATGGCTACTCTTATACTTATTGACAAACGCTTTAGCGGTGGACTCTTTCAAATACAACGGCGTCAGGGAAAGGACATCGTCTTTCTCGCCACGTTCCAGTCGCTGCTCCGCCAGGCAGGCCACTGATGCCCCACCCGGGATAGCTTCCACAGCCTTAACGCTTATTTGAGATGAAGCCATTTCCTTAGTCACTATCTGACGATATGCCTCCGCCCCGGCACCGACAAGCACGGCGGGTCCTGTTATCATACCTGTTAATCCCTTAACATCACCGACATAGTACTCGCCGACCCTGGCAACCATGCCGTCTCCAGAGCGATAGCCGGCGGCATAGACAGCATCCCTAGTACCAACACTGATAACGGCGCAAATCAGCGACGATTCGTGGCGGGCGCTATAAGCCAGAGCTTCCAGTGTCGGCACGCCGGCGACGGGCTTTCCCGTGCTGAAAGCCAGGATTTTACCCACCGTTACCCCCACCCTGATTCCCGTCCACGAGCCCGGCCCCAGCCCCACCCCGATTCCCCTCACATCGTTGAGAGTCAGCCCGGCACTTTTCAGCGTAGCATCGATATTGGCGACAATCTGCTCCAGGGAATCCGTCTTAGCCTCATACGTAAAGTCCGCCAAGACTCTATCACCGTCGACCACGCCCACGGCATTGGCGTAACCCGATGTATCTATCCCCAGCACTATCATCGCCGCAGCTCCTTAAATAGTCTGGCGAACCTGCCGCCGGACGTGGAAAATTTAATGCGCCGCTGCCGCACCGAAAGGACTTCAAACTCCACTTTCAGGAGGTCATCGGGGAGGAGGGAAGGTATTTTCTCCGCCCACTCGACAATCATCACGCCGGACTCCGTCCTCGACAGGTAGTCGGTAATGCCGAGCTCGACAACATCCGATTCCGTGCCCAGGCGGTACAGGTCCATGTGAAAGACCGGCAGCCTCCCGCGGTATTCGTTCACCAGGACGAATGTCGGGCTGTTGACCTGCCTCAGGGAGACACCCAGTCCGGCGCAGATACCCCGCGTCAGCAGCGTCTTCCCGCAGCCCAGCTCCCCGGTTAAAGCAATGACGCTGCCCGCTTCGAGCCGCTCACCCATCCTCTCCCCGAGAGCCAAGGTAGCCGGGGGACTTTTACTGAGAAATTCGTAATTGTCCATCAGGAATGATAACTGTTTGGAAGTAGTGAACTTAAAAAATATTTTAGTCGTTATGCCCGTTTCCGACGCCTGAAGAAACAGCCTTTCCACTTGACGATAGTATAGCATAATGGTAATCTGTGTTCTATAAACTATGGTTAACGAAAATCAAAATCCGCCCCCGGATGACAGCCGCCGGATAGCCACCACCGATGATATCGAGGTCTCCACGTACCTCGAGATTGCCAAGGAAATCAGCGGTGAACAGCCGGTGGTGACTGAGGAGGCCGTCTCCGGCGCCGAGCGCGAGGCTATCATTGTTCTGGACTTCGGCTCGCAGTACAACATGCTGATTGCCCGCCGGGTACGTGAGTGCCAGGTCTACTGCGAGCTGCTGCCCCACGACACGCCCTGGGAGAAAATCGCCCCCCTCAACCCCAGGGGATTTATCCTTTCCGGCGGCCCGGCCAGCGTCTATGCTAAAGACGCCCCCCTCGCCCCGGCCTACGTTTATGAAAGCGGCCTGCCGGTGCTGGGAATCTGCTACGGGATGCAGGCTATCACCAAACAGCTCGGCGGGCAGGTGAAACCGGGCACGAAACGCGAGTACGGCCACGCCGTCATGCACCTGAGCCAGGTCGACTCGCCGCTATTTGCCAAGCTCCCCGAGTCCACGCCGGTATGGATGAGCCACGGTGATAAAATCGAGGAAATGCCGCCGGGTTTTTCCGCCCTCGCCCGCACGGAAAACTCGCCCTATGCCGTCATCGGCGACGAGAAAGGCGTGTACGGCCTTCAGTTCCACCCGGAGGTAGTCCACACCCCTGAAGGCAAGACCATCCTGCGTAATTTCGTCCAGAAGGTATGCGGCTGCAAGGGCAACTGGACGATGGGCAACTTCGTCAGCGAGAGCATGGCCCTGATTAAGGAACAGGTGGGCGACGGCAAGGTCATCAACGCCCTCTCGGGAGGCGTCGATTCTTCGGTGGTCGCCACCCTGATCCATCGGTCTATCGGCGACCAGCTTACCTGCATCTTCGTTAATAACGGCCTGCTCCGCCGTGAGGAAGCGGATAGAACACTCAAGGTCTTTCAGACCAACCTGGGCATGAATATCATCTACGTCGACGCTACCGACAGGTTTCTTAACCGACTTAAAGATGTCATCGACCCCGAGGAAAAACGCAAGATAATCGGCGAAGAGTTCATCAGGGTATTCGAGGAGGAAGCCAAGAAAATCGGCAAGGTGGACTTCCTCGCGCAGGGCACCCTTTACCCGGACGTTATCGAAAGCGTATCGTCGGTGAGCACAGCCTCGGCCAAGATAAAATCGCACCATAATGTCGGCGGCCTGCCCGCGAAGATGACCCTCAACCTGCTGGAACCCCTGCGCTATCTCTTCAAGGACGAGGTCCGGCTGGTGGGTGCCGAGCTCGGCCTGCCGGAGGAGATGGTCTGGCGCCAGCCCTTCCCCGGCCCCGGACTGGCCATCCGCTGCATCGGCGAGGTCACCGGAGAAAAGCTGGAAATCCTGCGCAGCGCCGACTTCATCCTGATGAACGAGATTAAAAAAGCCAAGCTGTACCGACAGCTCTGGCAGAGCTTCTGCGTCCTTACCGATGTCCGCTCGGTGGGCGTCATGGGCGATTTCCGCACTTACGGCTACCTGACCGCCATCCGCGCCGTCACCAGCGACGACGCCATGACCGCCGACTGGGCCCGCCTGCCCTACGACCTGCTGGCGCGCATCTCCAACCGCATCGTCAACGAGGTAGAGGGCATCAACCGCGTCGTCTACGACATCACCTCCAAGCCCCCGTCCACTATAGAATGGGAGTAAGCGTAAAGGAGGTAGAATAATGCATAAATCCATGCTTATTCTTGTGACTCTACTTGTATCAATTTCCCTCTGCTTCTCAGCCTGTCAATCAGAACCAGCACCCGCTCCTTCTCCAGAACCCACACCACAGGAAATGCTAGCACCCGCTCCCGAGCCGGAACCAGCACCAGAGCCAGCATCAGAACCTGAACCGGAACCTGCGCCAGAGCCCGAACCTAAACCGGAACCAGAACCCCCACAGGAACCCGAAGCCAGCATACCCATTATTGATGCCCACAGCCAAGTTTGCCCTGAGAACATAGACAAAGTAATAGAACTCATGGACCAAGCTGGGGTTGCCTGTACTATCCTGTCTTCAGGCATGACTTCGACCATAGGAATTGTGACGCCTGAAGAATTGGTTTCCTTCGCTTCTAATTATCCGGGGAGGATTATCCCCGCGGTCAGGACTAAGGTTAAAGAAGGTGAAGACTACTACAAGATTCTGGAAGAGCAGGTGAATATGGACGGATTTGGTGCCATGGCTGAAGTCCTGATGTACCATGGTACGGAAATACCAGGAAGGCCAATACCACTAATAGTAGCCCATCCCGACGATGAGAGTGTGCAGACGGCACTCAAATACGCACTAGATAAGGAATGGCCGTTTATAGTTCATATCGAGTTCGTAACTGCCGGGTCTCAACGTGATGTATTCATGACCGAGCTTAAGGCTCTGCTTGTTCAATATCCAGAGCATCCCTTTGTCATAATACACATGGGGCAGCTTGACCATGCCGCTGTCCAGCAGCTGATTGAAGCGCATGACAACATCTACTTCATAACATCCACTTCACTTCCACCTCCACCTTCTGCTAACGATGTAGATTGGCCCTGGACCAATATGTTCGACCGCAGAAATCTTTCGGCGGATTGGAAGCAACTAATAATAGACCATCCAGACCGTTTTATTCTGGGATTTGATATGGTCTTTCCTGAGCAGTGGGGTCAGTTTTATCTGGATGTGGTAGCGTTCTGGCAAGAGGCAATCAAAGAGTTACCGGTCGAAGTTGCCCACGCCTTTGCGCATGGCAATGCCGAACGCCTGTGGCACCTGCAGCCATCTCAGCCAATAACCCCAACACTTCCAGTAGAGGTACCGCCATCACCCGATACAACACCTCCATCCGCAATAACTGGCTTAGTCGCAGCTGATGCTTATGACGGCAGGGTGAACCTGTGGTGGGATAAATGCACCGCCGCAGACTTTGCCCGTTATAACATATATGTGAGTGAAGCAGAAATAGCGGATACCAGC
>JAUWZF010000265.1 GCA_030615475.1 Dehalococcoidales bacterium
CTCCACCACATCGGGTATCTCGTAGATGATGTTCGCGGTGAGGTGGAAAAGTTGAAGAAACAGGGAGTTAAGGTCATCACCAGCGCGAACCTAGAAGGTAGAGGGTTTGCCTACATGGACACCAGCGCTGTCGGTGGTATCGTTACCGAGATAAGGTTCAGAAAATAGGTATATCAGAAGATTGTCACCGGCTAATTCGAACAATAACTCGTAAGGAGATAGATAATCTATGAGAGCAGCCGTAATCAGAGGGGCGGGTAATATCAATATAGAGGAGTGGCCGGAGCCGGAGCCGGGGCCGGACGAAATTAAGGTGAAGGTAGCCTACTGTGGATTATGCGGCACCGACCCCGAGATACTGGAAGGTCGCTTCGGTCTTATCACCACCAAAATGAGCGATGAGCCCAGAATTATTGGGCATGAAGCCTCGGGGACAATCGCGGCGGTTGGTAAAAACATAAAAATTTACGAGGTAGGCAAGAGGGTAGCCTGCAATTTCCGGAGCCCCTGCGGGGCCTGCTACTATTGCCGTAATAAGATGGAGCACTTCTGCAGAAGGCCGCATCATTCCTCGGGGGCTTATGCCGAGTATGCCATCTACCGCGAACCGGCCGTATATGTCCTCCCCGATGACATCAGCCTGGAAATAGGGGCACTCCTCGAGCCGGTATCCGTGGCTGTCCATGCGGTTGATGTCGCCAATATCCGCCCGGGCGGTACCGTGGCGATATCCGGGGCCGGTACCATCGGCCTGTTATGCCTGGAGCTGGCTCTCAAATCGGGCGCCTCCAGGGCTCTCGTATCCGAGCCGGTAGCCGGGAAGAGGCAACTCGCCAGGAAGCTCGGGGCTGATGTGGTGGTTGACCCTCTCAAAGAAGACATTGTGGAAATCGGTAAAAAGCTGACCGATGGCAGGGGCTTTGATACCGTTATCGAAGCCAGCGGTAATCTCGACGCCGCCAAACAGGCCATCTCTCTGGCTGATAATTGCGGCACCATACTCTGGGCGGCGGTCTATCCCCGCGATGCCGAGGTCAGCATCAGGCCTTTTTACATGTATACCAAGGAACTGACTATTCGCGCTATCTTTACGTCTCCCTATTCGTTTCCCAAGGCCCTGAACCTGCTGCCCAAACTGGAACTCCAGCCACTCATTACGCATATCATCCCTCTCGATGAAATAAAGAAGGTATTTGAGATTCACAAAACGGGGAAATCTATAAAGATACTGGTAAAGCCTTAAAGCTTATATCGGGAAAGCGAGGTTGCGTATGACGGAAAAGATTAACTGCGGTAACTGCAGCATGCTGCTGTATTTCGGGGAGGAAATAAACCGCCGACTTTACATGCGGGCGATACCGTCTGAGGAGACCGTGCTGGGATTTTATAATAACGCCTGCCCGCGCTGCGGCAATAAGCTGACGCTGAAAACGGTAAATATTCAGACGGAAGGACGGAAGAAATGGCACACGACGAAGAGTTGATAAAAGACCTGGAACAAAAGGCCGATATCGTCCGCAGGAACGTCTTTACCATCTTCGACGCCAGCCAGATGGGGCACGCCGGCGGGACGATGTCGCTGGTGGAAATCGTTACCGCCCTCTATTTTCATCACCTGAAGTTCGACCCGAAAAATTGCGACTGGCCGGAACGGGACAGGCTGGTGTTGTCCAAGGCGCACTGCTGCGAGGCCATCTATGCCATTCTCGTGGAGCTAGGGGTGCTCCCCAGAGAAACACTGAAAACATATTACCGCTATCGCTCACCGCTGCAGGGTCATGCCGACCGATGGTGCACGCCGGGCATCGACTACTCCGGCGGTTCGCTGGGGCAGGGCCTCTCCTTTGCCAACGGCCTGGCCTACGCCGAAAAGCTGAAAGTATTATTACACCCGGACGCTCAACAGGGTTTTATGCCGAGGTACATCAAGCGGCAGAACCCTCTCTACCGGACTTACTGCATCCTGGGCGATGGGGAATGCCACGAAGGCCAGATATGGGAAGCTGCCATGTTCGCCGCGAAATATAAACTGGACAATCTCATCAATATCGTCGATTATAATAAATTCTCTGTGGATGGACCTAACAATGAGGTAATGCTGCTGGAACCTTTCGTGGAGAAGTGGAAGTCGTTCGGGTGGTATGTCCTAGAAGTCGACGGCCATAACCTGAGGCAGCTGGTCGACGCGCTGGACCTGGTCTGCAATCTCTACGGCGACCTCAAGCCGAAGTGTATCATCGCCCATACGGTCAAGGGACACGGTATCCCGTCCTGGGAGGCGGCGCATACTCATATCGGACGGGGTGAGGATATCAGCCGGGGTGTACGGGAAGGGAGGGCGAAATATGGCGAGATATAGTGAACACGTGCAAATAGGCGACCGGGTTATGGTCAATGAAGGCATTAATACCGGTATGATAAAGGCGGCGGAAAAGGACGATAGAATAATCGCTGTCCTGGAGGATATGGGATTTCCCGGCTTGGGCTGGTTCACCGAAAACGCCCCGGAG
>JAUWZF010000106.1 GCA_030615475.1 Dehalococcoidales bacterium
GCGCATGGGAGCGAAGGCGGTATTTACCAGGCAAAAGCGGCAGCCCCTCTGGCAGCCCCGCTCCGCCTCGATGAGGTATAAATCGCCAAGCTCGGTCTCCGTCGTGAGTATCACCGAGGTCGTGGCAGATTCGTCGAAATCACCGGCGTACTGGCGGACTACGGGGTTTTCCGGGGGGCAGACGGGCACGTAGAAACCGGGCAGCGTTGCCAGCGCTTTCAGCAGTTCGTCCCGACCCTCCTCTCCCGGAAGGATGCTTTCCAGTAATACGGGAATCATGGCGGGCAGGAGCGCCTCGGCCTCGCCGATACAGAGGCAATCGAAGAACGGGGCGAGCGGCATGGGGTTGGCGGTGACGCAGGGGCCCCCGGCGATAACCAGGGGATGGCTTTCGTCGCGGTCGGCGGCATACAGCGGAATGCCGCTGGCTTTGAGGATATTCACGACGTTGAAGTAGTCCAGCTCGTAGGAAATCGAGAAAGCAATAACGGCAAAATCGGCCAGCGGACGCCCCGATTCCAGGGCTACGGGGGCTTTCTTATCTTCTTTTTCGTAGAAGACCCTCTCGCAGACGATCCTCAGGTGGCTGTTCAGGAGTTTGTAGACGGAGTGGACTCCCAAGTTGGACATGCCCAGGTAATAGGAGTTCGGGTAGATGAGGGCTACCGGCAATCTCCCGCCCCAGTCCTTGACAATGGTGCCTTCTTCCTTGGCAAGCCGCGGGCTGGGGCGCCCCTTTGTTTCCCGGATTTTCCTGGCTTTGTCCCTCATCAGCTTCTTTCCGGAAGCCGCGAACTATTTCCAGCAGTCTTTGAGCAGGCGCGAACTAATGGTTATTACCCGGTCGGCGGCGGTTCTGAGCTGCTGGGAAGTACCCTGCTTACCGAATAAGGCGACCTCGACGTGCTTCCCATTGTCTTTAACGGCCTGGAGAGCGCCGGCGAAGTCATTATCTCCGGCAACCAGGATGGCTACATCATAATTGCTCTTATAACTGTGGGTTATCATATCGGTGGCCAGTTGAACGTCGGTGCCCTTTTCGTAGGGCGGTACGTTCGGCCACTGGTTGGTGTAGACCAGTCGTCCCAGTCGCAGCTCGGTATAGGGTATGGCATTGACGCCGGCAAAGAAAGCCTGTTGCTGCTTATAGAGCTCGGGCTCCTGTTTCTGTCCCACTTTAGCGTTATAATAATAAATTCTAACCAGCTGGCGTTTTTGTAAAATCTTCCGGCAGAATCTGCCGAGGTCCAGGTCCGTCCTATTAAAATGATTTTTAAGTGAATGATAAAGATTGCTTCCGTCAACGAATATCATCACTCTCTCCCCCATAACTTGCCTCCTTCATCGTGATAAATAGAAAAACTGTTTTACTTTACCATATTATATAGCCTTTATGGTAGGAATGCGACTTTATGTTAGATGTGGTTGCCTGCGGCTGAGGGCGAATGCTATAATTGGCGGGTAAAATACATTCGTAAAAAACGTTTCCGGGGGTTGCTTATGAAACTAAGTCGAGAAGAAGTGCTGCATATCGCCCGCCTGGCGCGGGTCGCCCTTACCGAGGACGAGATTACCCGGCTCAGCGAGCAGCTGTCCAATCTTCTGGAGAATTTCGAGGTATTACAGCAGGTGGATACTACCGATGTACCTCCCACGGCGCAGTCGGTGACCCTCCAGAGTGTCATGCGGGAGGATAAGGTGGCGCCTTCGCTGCCGCCGGACGATATCCTGGCCAACGCGCCGCGGCGGGAGGGCGACTGCTTCAGGGTCAGGGCGGTGCTGGAGTAAATTATTCGCCGACTTTTTGTAGAAATGGCAAGCTCTGATGGTCATGGAATAAATGGCATTGCCAGAGTAGTCAGAATATTGGGGGGTAGAGAGGTGGCTATGAGTTGCAAAGGATGGTTGGTCATGTTGCCAGTGCTGATGATGTCGCTTAATTTCTCAGGGGGGTGTGGGACAGGTGGTAGCGGTTCATCCGTTAGCGATGGTATTAATATAGTTCTGCCCGAACCCATGCATGACAGTGATACTTCCGTGGAAGAGGCTCTTCTGGCAAGAAGGTCAATAAGAGATTACAGTGAAGAAGCCTTAACCCTGAAACAGGTAGGCCAGCTTCTCTGGTCGGCTCAGGGGATTACCAGCCCCGGCGGCAAGAGAACGGCGCCTTCAGCAGGGGCTCTTTACGCCCTTGAGGTTTATGCCGTGATTGGGAACGTAGAGGGAGTTACACCCGGTGTTTATAAATACAGACCAGACCTGCACGAACTGGTCAAAGTGCTTGATGGAGACCAGAGAAAGGCATTATCTCAGGCTGCATTAGGTCAGAGTAGCGTCAGCCAGGGCGCCATCGATATTGTCATCACGGCTGTCTATGAAAGGATAACTAGAAAATACGGCGAGAGGGGCATCAGATTTGTACACCTGGAAGCGGGACACGCTGCTCAGAATATCTGCCTTCAGGCAGTTACCCTCAAACTGGGCACGGTGACCGTCGGTGCTTTCGATGATGACGGCGTTAAACAGGTCCTGAGTTTACCTGATGACGAAGTACCTATGTACATCATGCCGGTAGGCAAGACCAAGGAATGAATAGACATAATAGACATCTGATTTAAATTGGAATTAAATTATGGCTTTAAACAAAGGTGGGGGTAGTGAGGGATTATATAGAAAAGGGCTTTACCTTGAATACCTGTCGGTAGGATATAATGTCGCAGAGGCAATTGTTTCTATCGGGTTTGGCGTTCTAGCCGGCAGCATCGCGTTAATCGGCTTCGGTCTGGACAGCATAATAGAATCTTTATCGGGGGGTATTTTAATCTGGCGGCTCCGCCAGCACGGCAAGTTGTCGGAGGCAGACGAGGCAAAGATAGAAAAGAGGGCGGTCAGGCTTGTTGCCGTATCCTTTTTCGTGCTAGGCGTTTATATACTGGAGGAATCGATACGGAAGCTGGTTATCACCGATATACCGGAGCCGTCACTGCCGGGGATAATAATAGCTATCATATCCATGGTGATTATGCCGGTGTTAATGTGGCAGAAATATCAAACGGGCAAGGCTATCAACAGTCGGGCGCTGGTGGCCGATTCTAAGGAGACATTGGCCTGCGCCTTTCTTTCGGTGGCCCTGCTACTAGGCCTGGGGGCGAATTATCTGTGGGGTTTCTGGCAGGCTGACCCGATAGTCGGGATAATCATCGTAGCTTTCTTGTTCAGAGAGGGATGGGAAGGCTGGAAGGAGGCCGGTAAGGATGGAAATGACTAAAAATAATCAATTAACGATACACGAGGCAAGCAGGCTCCTGAGGGAAAAGAAAATTTCCTCGGTCGAGCTGACGAAGGATTATCTCGAGCGCATCCGCCGGGTAGAGCCGAAAGTCCGGGCGCTGGTGACGGTCACCGACAACCTGGCCCTGGAGCAAGCACGCCGGGCTGATGAAATCATCGCCGCTGGTAAAGCCAGTCCGCTGACCGGTATCCCGATGGCTATCAAGGACGTTATCTGCACGCGGGGAGTACGGACGACGTGCTCGTCGAAGATGCTGGAAAACTTCGTGCCTCCCTATGACGCCGCGGTCATGGAGAAGCTGAATGCCTGCGGTGTGGTGATGATAGGTAAGGCCAACATGGACGAGTTCGCCATGGGTTCGTCGACGGAGAACTCGGCGCTGTTCGTGACCCATAATCCCTGGGACGTGAGCCGGGTGCCCGGCGGCAGCAGTGGCGGCTCGGCGGTGGCGGTGGCGGTCGGGGAGGCCGTCTGCGCCCTGGGGTCGGATACCGGCGGCAGCATCCGCCAGCCGGCAGGCTTTTGCAGCGTCGTCGGCATGAAGCCGACCTACGGCAGGGTAAGCCGCTACGGACTGGTGGCCTTCGCCAGCTCCCTCGACCAGATTGGCCCCCTGACGCAGGACGTTACCGACTGCGCCCTGGTGCTTAACGCTATCGCCGGACATGATAAACGAGATTCCACCTCCGTTCCCGAGACGGTGCCCGATTATACGAAGTGCCTGAAAACCGATTTGAAAGGCATGCGACTCGGCGTGCCCAAAGAGTACTTCGTCGAGGGGATGCAGCCTGAAGTGGCGGAGTCGATGAAGTCGGCCATCGTCAAGCTGGAGGAACTGGGCGCCGAGCTGGAAGAGATGTCTCTGCCCCACACCCCCTACGCCCTGGCGGTCTACTATATCCTTGCCCCTTCCGAGGCCTCGGCCAACCTGGCGCGCTACGACGGCGTGAAATACGGCTACTCTTACGCGGGCGACAGCATGTGGGACTCCATGGAGAAGACGCGCGAGAACGGCTTCGGCCCCGAGGTGAAGCGGCGCATCATGCTGGGCACTTACGCACTTTCCGCGGGCTATTACGACGCCTGGTATGTCAAAGCCCAGAAAGTGCGCACCCTGATAAGACGGGAGTTCGATGCTGCCTTCGAGAAATACGACGCCCTGATAACACCCACATCGCCCACCGTGCCCTTCAAGATAGGGGAGAAGACGGACGACCCGCTGGCGATGTACCTCAGCGATGTCTGCACCCTGCCGATAAATATCGCCGGCGTGCCGGGCATGTCCGTGCCGGCGGGCTTTGCCGACGGCCTCCCCATAGGCATGCAGATAATCGGCCGGCACTTCGGCGAGGAGACTTTACTGAGGGTTGCCTACGCGTTTGAGCAGGCGACGGAATGGCATAAGAGGAAGGCGAAGATATAAGCAAGGGTTTAAGAGGGGCGCAGCCCCTCTTTCTTAACATCCCCCTCCCTTAATCCGAAGGGAGGGGGACACAGGGAGTGGGTTACCTTAAATACTATGGAAGTCGGCAGCCAGTGGTATAATCGAATCGCCACGGAGATTGGCCAGCAACAAATTACGCTGGGGGAGAAGGGCGCCAAGCAGTACAAGCTCGACATGCTCCGGCGCGTCGCCAGAAGAGTCGACGAATTTTCCGACATATGCGCGGAGTGCCAGGCGCTCAAGCAGGAAATCACCAGCCTGATGCAGGAGTTGAGCCTGCTCGTCCAGATGCCCGGCAAAGAAGGCTTCAAAAATCACATAAAAGCCGTTAAT
>JAUWZF010000185.1 GCA_030615475.1 Dehalococcoidales bacterium
GAGCCTCCAGAATGTCGGTTTCCGGTAAGTCGCCCATGGCCTACCCGGAAGGCTACTGCTACGGCAGCATGGGCGGGCACTTCCCGGCCGAGTTGAAGAAGGCCGGATGGGACGGAATCGTCATCGACGGGCGGGCATCCACGCCCGTTTGCCTGTCGATTAATAATGATACAGTTGAACTCCGCGATGCGTCGTCGCTGTGGGGGCAGGGCGCCTACCGGGTTGAAGAAATGCTCCGGCAGGAATATGGTGATAAGATACGCTTCGCCACCACCGGCATAGCCGGTGAAAACCTGGTGAGGACGGCGGTTATTTTCGGCTCGCAACTGGCCGCGGTCACCGCCGGCTTCGGGGCGGTGATGGCTTCCAAGAATTTGAAAGCTATAGTCGTCCGAGGCACCGGAAGCCCCACGGTGGCCGACACGGCCAAACTTAAGGAGCTCAACCGCTACACAATTCAAATCAAAAATACCGTCAGCCTGGCCGTAACCCCCAGGATAGGCATGACCAATCACGGCCACGTGCTTAAAGAGGTTGGACAGAGACACTGCTATCAGTGCGGGCTGGTATGCTCCAAGTACATCTACCGGTTCGGCAACGACCCCGAACTGGAGGGCCTCCGCGGCTGCCAGGCCATGGAATATTACCTGCCGTGGGTGTACGGCCATGAAGACGAACCGGTCAAGACCTTATTCGATGCTCCCACCCTGGCCAACGACTATTCAATCGGCACCTTCGAACTACAGAGCATGGTCGAGTGGCTCTACGCCTGCTATGAGGCCGGGGCACTTACCGAGGCCGAGACCGGCCTGCCGCTGTCAAAAATCGGCACCCGTGAATTCCTCGAAAAGTTGCTCTACATGATAGCGCACCGTGAGGGCTTCGGGGATATCCTGGCCGAGGGCATGATGAGGGTACGCGACAAAGTATCGGACAAGGCCAAAGCCATGTTTTTCCATTCCGTCGCTCCCATCGGCATGCATGACGGCGTCCCGCCCAGGGCCTTTATCGCCCACGCACTGCTCTACCCCTTCGAACCCCGGATGCACCCCATCAGCGTCCACGAAATGGCCTACGTCCGCATGCCGTGGACGATGAACCAGGCCGACCCCAAATCAACGCCAATCACGCCGGAGGTCTTCTTGAAGATAGCCAGGGCTTTCTGGGACAGCGAGGTGGCCGCCGACCAGACAACCTACGAAGGCAAGGCCGTGGCGGCCAGAAACATACAGAACCGTACCTACCTCCGGGACAGCCTGGGACTGTGCGACTTCGTCTGGCCGATTACCTATTCCCTCACTACCCCCGACGGTATAGGCGACCCCGAACTTGAGGGTAAAATATTCACCGCCGTGACCGGTATCGATGTTGCGGAACTGGACCCTTACGCGGAGCGCATCTTCAATATGCAGAGAATTATCAGGGTGCGGGAGGGGCACAGGGTCCCCGAGGACGATTTTCCCCCGGAGTTCAACTTTACCGAACCGCTTATATTCGGCCCTCACGGCGGCAAGATGATTATGCCCGGCCCCGGCGCTAAACCCGTGGATATGACCGGGAACGTCCTCGACAGGGATAAATTCACCGGCATGCTGAAGGAATACTACCAGTTGCGCGGCTGGGACGAAAAGACCGGTCTGCCCACGAAGGATACGCTGGTATCCCTGGAGATGGGAGATGTAGCCTGATTATACTTATACCTTCATTCCGAGCAGCATCTTCATCCTGATTTTCAGCATATTCCACCCGCCTAATTTGCCTGACAACAGCTCCATATTCATGGTATCCTTGTCTTTGAAAGGCACCTTCTCCGGCTCCTTCTTCATCAATTTCATGGCTTCCTGGGGGCAGTGCGCGACGCAGTTACCGCAGCCGATACAGCGGTCGAGGTTTACTTCGGCCGTACCATCGATGGTAATGGCATTCAGCTGACACTTCCCCACGCAGATATTACAGCCCAGACAATACTCGCGGTCTACCTCTGCATAAAAATTAGTGACATATAGCTCTACCGGGCGGGGGTGTTTTGTCAGCATCTTCAGGAGTACACAGCAGTCCCCGCAGCAACAGCAGATGGCATCCGGACGCTGTGAGTTCTCCGGCTGGAGGACGAGGCCATCCTTTTGCGCCTTATCCAGTATGCCAAAGGCCTCTTCTCTGGAAATATAACGGGCAATTCCCATTTCAACATGCCGTTTGGCATGGTCCGGGCCGATAAGCAAACAGGCCTCCACGAGGTCGGTCTTGTTGCACTTTCCACCAAGAATCTCCGTGCTTTGCCGGCAAATGCAGTTGGCCACGGCTATTTGCCCCCTGGCATCTTCTACAAGCTGCCTCACACTATCGTAATCACCAATCTGATATTTCTCGGGAAGGGGGATGCTTGTTTCCACCGGGACAGTGCGTAACGGGAGAATACCTCTGGCGCCCGGTTTCGCCTTGGCACGCCTTTCGTCCTGATATTGACGGTAGTCGTTAATCAAGTCCGTGGTGAGTCTTTCTACCTGAAAATTATATATCCCACCGGCGGCAAACTCGGCGCTGCTATAGTGCGTTTCACTATAGCCTTCTTCTTGCGTCAGAATGGTTCCCTTACGCATCATCCTGTCCAGTATTTGCCGCAATTCTTCAATAGACATGCCTGTATTCTTAACTCGGCTATAAATACGTATCAGCGGCTCCGGCTTCATGGAAAGCTGCATGGCGAATTTAGCTTCTTCCGGCGTGAAGAGGCTTTTCAACAGACGAATATCCGCGCCTGATTCCACCTGCGGAAAACCGCTCGGCAGTCTATCCAGATAACTTTGCAGGTCTCGATAAACCTGATTCTCAGTATTCATGTTATCGTCCTCCTTCTGGTCTATTTTATCACCGGAAGAAGATTTTTCCCAGTAGCGGCTCTTTCACGGAGATAGCCCCCTCGGGACACATCTCCTGGCAGCAAAAACAGCGGATACAACGGTTGTAGTTATGGACAGGCGGCCGGGACTCGTCACCCCCGACCCAGTCCACCGCCCCGGGCGTTACCGGACAGTGCCGGACGCATATGCCGCAGCCGGTGCACAGCTTCTCATCGATAACCGGGCGCGGGCTGGTGCGGTTCTTGATAAATCTGCTGAAACGTCCGCCGGTGGCGGGGACGGGAGGTTTACGTACGACTTCAAAGTCCCGGCAAATATAACCCTCTACGTTATCTCCAACTATTTCAATATTTTCATAGTGGTACGTGCCGAGTCCGGACTTTTCGCCCGGTTCGGAGGTCGGCACCAAGGCGGGATCCAGGTCGATGATTTTACAGGCTACGGCATCCATGGCTATGGGGTCGCTGGAAAACAGCATGACGCCCAGCTTTCTGGGATTACCGCTCCTCGGCCCGTT
>JAUWZF010000245.1 GCA_030615475.1 Dehalococcoidales bacterium
CCCGGATTCTGATGTCGTCGACGCCGATGCCCTCGGTGGGGGAAATGGCGCCGTGGAGCACGTGGTAGAGTCCTTTATAAACGCCGGTATGCTCCAGGGCGATGATATCCTGCGGCTGCTCCACGATGCAGACCATGCTGGTATCGCGCTGCGGGTTGCGGCAGATGGGGCAGGGGTCGGACTCGGTAACGTTGCAGCATAAAGAGCAGAGGGTGATTTTCTGCTTCAGTCCCAGCAGGGCCTCGGCGAGGGCCCTGGCCTGCTCTTCGGAGGAACGCAGGAGGTAAAAGGTGATACGCTGGGCGCTCTTGGGCCCGATGCCCGGCAGCTTGCTGAACTCCTGCACGAGCCTGCCGATGGCGTCACTGGCGGGGGTGGGGTCCTGTTTCAATGCTGGTTCTCCTTGTCCTTTCTACATCAGACCCGGGATTTTTAGTCCGCCGGTGAGTCCGCCCAGTTGCTTGGCGGCTAATTCCTGCGCCTTGACGCTGGCTTCTCTGACGGCGGTCAGCACCATGTCCTCAAGCATCTCGACGTCTTCCGGGTCGACCACCTCCGGCGATATTTTCACCGATTGTATCTGCTGCTGGCCGTTCATCACGACCGTCACGGCACCGCCGCCGGAGCTGGCCTCCACGGTAAGATTGGCCAGTTCTTCCTGCGCCTTCAGCAGCTGTGCCTGGAGTTTCTGGGCCTGCTGCATCATGTGTTTATTCATGTTTCCTCCCCGTTATCATACTGGGCGCCCATTTTCAATGCCGCCTTCACCAGGTGGTTATTCTCGTGTTCGTAAACACAGCGCACTTTACAGGAGCGCCCCAGGAAACTGCTCACGATTTTTTCCGCGGTCTTCTGATTGTCAAGGTTGCCCATTTTTTCTTTATGGTAGGGATATTTAAAGGATACCACGATGGTATCACCCTCGATGGACAGAGGCCTGGCGCTCCGGAGCAGGGCTGCGGTCGGGGTCTTGCCCAGGCCTTCCGGCGCTTCATTGATAATTTTACTCCACTGCGATTGGAGTTGTTCGATGGTACCGCTGCCTGCTGGCGGACTGACATCAGTGGCGGCGGTCGAAGGTGCCGGTTCCTCTTTGGCAGCCGGAGTGGCTACTTCCGGTTCTGGTTCCTCTGAGGGTGCCGGTTCCTCTTTAGCGACCGGCTCGGCTGCCGGTGGTTCCGGTTCCGGTGTCTTTTTCTCCTCGGGCTGGGTGACCTTGGGTTCGGGGGGCGGAGCAGCTTTAGGAGTCGTCTTTTTGGCCGCCGGTTCGGGCTCGGGCAGGCGGACAGCCTCTTCTTTCTCTTCCGCCGCGGGCAGGGTGCCGTCGACCAGGGCCAGCTCCAGGGGCAGGGTGGAATAGTTATCAAGCCCCAGGTCTAACTGGCCGAAGCGCTTGATGGCATGAAGTATCCGGGTAAGGGGCACCTTGGCTGCCAGCTCCTTGAGTTCTTTGATATCATCGGCGGTGAGTTCGATAGATTCGCTAGAACCGGTCTTGACGAGCAGCAGCACCCGCAGGTACTCCACCACATCACGATTGAACTGGCGCAGGTCGAGTCCATCGTTATTAACGTTGTTGATGGTGGCGATTCCGGCGGCAATATCTTTATCAATAATGTCTTTTACCAGCTCCCTGGCGCGCTGGTCGCCGGAAATACCGAGGGCAGACTGCGCCTGCTGGAGGGTAATTTCGTTGCCGTAATAGGTCATCATCTGTTGCAGCAGGTTTTCGGCGTCGCGCAGACTGCCCGTCGCGGCCCTGGCGATGAGCCTCAGCGCCTCCGGCTCGATTTTGATGCCTTCGTTCTCACAGATGTGGGATAGCCTGGGGAGCATGTCCGTTTGGGAGAGGCGGTGGAAATCAAAGCGCTGGCACCGCGAGAGAATTGTCGGCAGGAGTTTGTGGGCTTCGGTGGTCGCCAGGATAAAGATAACGTGGGGCGGCGGCTCCTCCAGCGTCTTGAGCAGGGCATTGGAGGCGCTGGTGCTGAGCATATGGACTTCATCGATGATATAGACTTTATAGCGCGCTTGATTTGGTGAGTAATTGACCTTCTCGCGGAGGCTGCGGATATCGTCAACACCGGTATTGCTGGCGGCATCCACCTCGATGACATCCAGGGCCCTGCCTTCGGTGATGGCCTGGCACATGTCGCAGGAATTGCACGGCTCGCCCTTGCCGTTTTCAAGGCAGTTGACCGCCTTGGCCAGGGCGCGGGCGGTACTGGTCTTGCCGGTGCCGCGTGGGCCGCAGAAGAGGTAGGCGTGCGAAATGCGCTCGTTGGCCAGCGCGTTGAGCAGGGTCTGGGTGACATGTTCCTGCCCGACTACTTCGGCGAGAAGTTGAGGGCGCCACTTACGATAAAAGACCTGAGAAGCCATCATCTTGTGTACTTATTATACCCTAAAACACGCAGTTTCCCAAGATTTTCCACGAGGGGATTCGGTTCTGTTTTAGTTTTTTCTGGACAGGTATTCTCTCACCACCTCACCTCTCCACCTGGATTTTCTTTTCCACCCAAACCCCCCCCCCCTAAAATTAAAAAAAATAACCCAAATTTAAAATAACACCCCCCCCCCCGCAATTTTAAAAATATACCCCAATTTTTACATACCCCCCCCCCCCCGGCGAAAACGAGAAACCAGGGGGGGGGGGGGGGTGGGGAAATAAAAAAACAAAAAAAAAAAAAGGGGGGGG